>CAMDSN010000074.1 GCA_945907225.1 Flavobacterium psychrophilum
ATAACAATAATCTTATCGGCATTTATTATTGTAGCTAGTCTATGCGCAATAACTATAGATGTTCTCCCCTTAGTAATTGATTCAGTAGCTTTTTGTATTAGTTCCTCACTATAGGAATCAATAGATGAAGTAGCTTCGTCCAAAATTAGGAGACGTGGATTGCTTAAATAAGCTCTTATAAATGCAATGAGCTGACGTTGTCCTGAAGATAGCATCACACCGCGTTCTTTTACATCATAATCATAACCGTTAGGCAAGCTTTTTATGAATTTATGAACGCCAATTTCTTTTGCGGCAGCGATAACTTCTTCACGAGAAATGGCCGGATTATTCAAGGTGATGTTATTGTGAATAGTATCTGCAAAAAGAAAAACATCCTGTAAAACAATAGCAATTTGTTGCCGAAGACTTTCAAGTTTAAAATCTTTTATGTTTTGATTGTCAATATAGATTTCTCCGGAATCCACCTCGTAAAATCGATTTAACAAATTGATAATTGTTGATTTTCCTGCGCCTGTAGCACCAATAATAGCAACAGTTTCGCCCGCTTTTACTTGCAGGTTAATACCTTTCAACACTTGTTCATTTTCAATATAACTAAATCGAACATCCTTAAATTGGATATTACCTAAAAATTGAGGTGCCATCTTACTGGACTCTTCTTGAACATCTTGTTCAGAATCTATGATATCAAAAACCCGATTTGCAGCAATCATTCCCATTTGCATTTCATTGAATTTATCAGCTATTTGTCGGAGTGGATTGAACAAAATGCCAATAAACATTGTGTAAGATGTCATTTCTCCAATAGTAGTAAACGGATTGTTATCTAAAATTTGAAAACCGCCATACACAATTATTACCCCTAAAGTTATTGATGATATAATATCAGCAATAGGGAAGAAGATAGAGTTATAGAATATTGTTCTTATCCAAGCTTTGTTATGTTTACTGTTTATTTCTTTGAACTTTTCAAATTCAATATTTTCTCGGTTAAAAAGTTGTACAATCTTCATTCCCACAATGCGCTCTTGTACAAATGTATTCATATTGGAAACCTGTGTCCTAACTTCTTCAAAAGCTATTTGCATTTTTTGTTGAAATATTCTTGTGATATAGAGCAAAATAGGCATTGAAATTACAACTATTAAAGAGAGTTGCCAGTTCATAAAAAACATTAGTAACAAACAAAGTAACATTTTCAATAAATCACTAAAAATCATGAATAATCCTTGACTAAAAATACGTGCAATTTGTTCAATATCTGATACCGAACGAGTTACCAACATACCTACAGGGGCCTTATCAAAATATTTCATTTTGAATTGTAACAAATGATCAAATAACTTGATTCTAATATCCTTAATAATATCTTGGCCAAGCCAATTGGCCCAGTAAACAAAAAAAAACTGTGATAGCACTTCCATTATAAGGGCAATACCCATGAGTAATGCAAAATATAAAAGATCCGATTTGTTTGGTGAAGTAATATAATTGTCAACTGTGACTTGCAATAAATAGGGTCGAAGTGCTGCAAAAAAAGATAAAAACACAGCAAAAAGAAGTACGCTATAAAATCTAAATTTATAGGGTTTTGTGTATTTTAGAATGCGTTTAAATAAATGTTGGTCAAATGCTTTTGCTTGCATTATTATAGGTATTCATAATCAATTTTAGTCAAATATAAGGCATGTGCTGGCACTGAAAATCCCGCCTGACTTCGATCTTTACTTTCAATAATTCTTTCAAAATCTTCAATATTTATTTTTCCGGCACCAATATTTAACATTGTTCCAACAATTGCTCGTACCATATTCCTTAAAAATCGATCAGCAGATATTGTAAAAACCAACTTATTAACCCCTTTATTTCCCTGGCTTTTTTGTGTTTTTATTAATTTCCAATTTGCTTCAAAAATGACACAATTAAATGTTTTAACATCGGTATTTACTTTTGAGAAACACTCAAAATCACTATGCTTGAATAATATTTTGCAGGCTGCATTCATTTTTTTAATATCTAATGGTGTTTGAAAAAAGTAACTTCCCTCTTTTTCGAAGACATCTTTAGCGGTATGAATGTGATATTGGTAGGTGCGTTTTGTAGCGTCAAAACGTGCATGAGCCTCATCTGTGACTTTTATTAGCGCATTTACGGCTATATCATTAGGTAAAAAAGAATTCAGTTTTTGTATGAGTTGATTTTCTTTTAATTCAACTTCTGAGTCAAAATGTGCGAACATTTGTTTGGCATGAACACCAGTATCTGTTCTTCCTGCACCTACAATATCAATATTTGTTTTTAATAAAATGGAGAGCGATTTATTTATAGTTTCTTGTACAGAAACAACTCCAGGTTGATATTGCCAACCATGGTAATTAGTTCCTTTGTATGCCAATTCAATAAAATATCTCAAAATAAATATTTGTTCCTAACTAAATTATTTGCCAAATTTACAAAGTTTTTAGTGTTTTAACTTTTTTAAATGTTACATTCATAAAACTATATGACATCAATTTCTAACTTTTCTATATGATTAAAATTCTTTTGCTCTCGGATACCCATAGTCATTTAGATGATGGAATATTGAAATATGTTCGAGAGGCAGATGAAGTTTGGCATGCAGGCGATATTGGCGATTTAAAAGTAACAGACACATTAAAATCACTAAAACCACTTCGTGCTGTTTTTGGAAACATAGATGATCATAATGCACGAATGGAATATAATCTTAACAACCGATTTCTTTGCGAAAATGTTGAGGTGTGGATTACTCACATTGGAGGATCTCCCGGAAAATACAATAGTTCAATTCGAAAGGAAATTGAAGCCAATCCGCCTAAACTATTTATATGTGGTCATTCACATATTCTTAAAGTTCAATTTGATACTTCTTTAAACATGTTGCACATGAATCCTGGCGCATGTGGTTTTCATGGTTTTCACAAAGTTCGAACCATGTTGCGATTTCAAATAAATGAAAATAAAATTGAAAACTTAGAAATTATTGAATTAAAAGGTCGGTAAAACATGCTGCTTTGATTAGTTACAAAAGAGATTAAAAAGTAATAAAAAACCTGAACGATGTGTTCAGGTTTTTCGCAGCACTAAAAACTAAGTTTATAGGTTTATCGCAAACGATCCACAGATTTTACGAGATCTTCGTCCTTTTTAATGGCTTTGTTTGCCAAAACCAAGAATACGATAGAAAAAATAGGTAAGAACATCCCAACACCTTTCTCAGAAATAGCTGTTTCTCCAGATGAAGTAAGTGTTCGATACACAAATAATCCTAATAAAATTAAATTCAATATTATATTCAATCTGCCCATTACAAATTGTTGTTGTCTTTTTTTGTGTGATAAGATGCTTAATAAAGATAGGGTAGTTGTCAATCCGAATAAGCTAACATAGGTAATTTCATTCATAAAGAAAAATGAATTACCCTGGTTGTCTTTCCATAAAGGAAAAACAAAAGGAAAAATTGCCGTGACTAGCATGCAAGCAATCAAATAATAGGATTGAATTCTAAACATCTTTTAAATTTAGTGAAGCAAAAATAAAGTTTCTTTTTAAAAAAATACTATTGTATGCTAAAATATTATTTGTATTATTGCACCATAAATCCCAAAGATCTTCATCTAGGATTTTCTTAAAAAATATTTCTACCTACCATTTACAATTCATTATCACGAATTCTACTTAAATATTATCTATGTTTAACATTTCTGCCCTCAAAGAAATGAAGCTTGCAGAGCTTCAAGAAATTGCCAAATTAGCCAAAACAATAAAAGTTTCTGGTGCAAAAAAAGAAACGCTCATTGCTGAAATTATAGCACATCAAGAAAAAGGAGATGTTATAACTTCTAATGAAGTCACTACTGACATTAATTCTGAAAATAAAACGAAGCGAACGCGAATTTCTGCCGAATCCAAACAAGTTCTGGATGCCCAACAAAGCAATCTTTTTGAAACAAGTTTGGATGTTGCAATACAAGAAGAAATTCAAAGTCCTGCAGCTGAAAAAAATTCACTAAGCCCGAAATTTAAAAATCCACTTTTCAAAAAAAAGAATTTAAATTCGCCTATATCTCCTGTTACCGAAACTAATATAGCATCAGTTGATGTTGAAAATACAACAAATGATCAAGGTAAGAGTTCTGATGCAACAGAGGGTGGGACACAAATAGATTTTAATAGTGACACTAACCCAAAGCCAAAACACAATAACCCCCGGCAAAATGGTAATATTGTAAATAACAATCCAAACTTCAAAAACAAAAAGCATAACAACTTTAGAGATGCTGATTTTGAATTTGATGGAATAATTGAAAGTGAAGGGGTGTTGGAAATGATGCCCGATGGTTATGGCTTTTTACGATCTTCAGATTATAATTATTTAGCCTCTCCAGATGATATATATTTATCCACATCACAGATTCGATTATTCGGACTGAAAACAGGGGATACTGTAAAAGGAGTTGTTCGTCCGCCCAAAGAAGGTGAAAAGTTTTTTCCTTTAGTAAAAGTATTAAAAATTAATGGTCACGATCCTCAAGTTGTTCGTGATAGAGTCTCTTTTGAACATCTTACACCAGTTTTTCCTCAAGAAAAATTTAATATTGCTGAAAAACAATCAAGTGTTTCAACTCGTATAATCGATTTATTTTCTCCAATTGGTAAAGGACAACGTGGTATGATAGTGGCCCAGCCAAAAACGGGAAAAACAATGTTGCTAAAAGATATCGCCAATGCTATTGCAGCAAATCATCCCGAAGTATACTTAATAGTTTTACTTATTGATGAACGTCCAGAGGAAGTTACTGACATGCAGAGAAGTGTTCGCGGAGAAGTAATTGCTTCTACTTTTGATAGAGAACCTATGGAGCATGTAAAAATTGCGAACATTGTGCTAGAAAAATCTAAGCGATTGGTTGAATGTGGTCATGATGTTGTCATATTATTGGATTCGATTACCCGATTAGCAAGGGCCTACAACACAGTTCAGCCAGCCTCAGGTAAAGTACTTTCTGGTGGAGTAGATGCCAATGCTTTACAAAAACCAAAACGTTTTTTTGGTGCGGCTCGAAATGTTGAAAACGGTGGATCTCTTAGTATAATAGCCACAGCATTAACTGAAACAGGATCTAAAATGGATGAAGTAATCTTTGAAGAATTCAAGGGAACTGGAAATATGGAGTTGCAGTTGGATAGAAAAATAGCTAATCGACGAATTTTCCCAGCAATAGATTTAACTTCTTCTAGTACACGTAGAGATGATTTATTATTAGATCCAAACACATTAAAACGTATGTGGATACTTCGCAAGTTCCTTGCTGATATGAATCCGGTGGAAGCCATGGATACAATTAATGATAAGATTAAGAAAACTCGAAATAATGAAGAGTTTCTTATTTCTATGAATGATTAATAAATCCGAAATTTTATAAAAATATATTTGTAAAGCCATTTTTAATGGCTTTTTTTTATTTTTTATTTCTTGCTCAACTCAAGATGTGTTAAAAAAATCCTTCAGTTTTTCAGGAAAAGGACATGGCTCAGAACTATTGTGGAACGGAGCCGATAGTAAACCATGTTTATCATCAAGTGCATGGTACCTTTTTGGATTATTACATTTTGATTCCTTTTTGTTAGGCTATCTTAAAAATTGCCCTATGGCCGATAAATTTTGGATAAATTAAACTTTAGCTTTATTGATAACTTAGATGATATTAATGCCAACTTGTCAGCAAGAAAGTTTTTCATACTGACAATTTAGTTACGTTTATCTGATGGCACAGAAGTTGAAAACCGAAAACAAGTTTTTTAAACGAAACATTAAGAAATAAATTTAAAATTAAAAAAATGGGAAAAATAATTGGAATTGATTTAGGTACGACAAATTCATGTGTTTCTGTTATGGAAGGTCAAGAAGCTGTAGTGATACCAAATTCAGAAGGAAAAAGAACAACACCATCTATAATTGCTTTCGTAGAAGGTGGAGAAATCAAAGTTGGTGATCCGGCTAAAAGACAAGCTGTAACAAATCCAACGAAAACAGTTGCTTCTATTAAGCGATTTATGGGACAGTCTTTTACTGAAACTTCAGCCGAAGCAAAAAAATTTCCATACAAAATAGTTAAAGGAGATAATAACACACCCCGTGTTGATATTGATGGTCGTTTGTATACGGCTCAAGAATTATCTGCAATGACACTTCAAAAAATGAAAAAAACAGCAGAAGATTATTTAGGGCAAACCGTTACAGAAGCTGTTATAACTGTTCCTGCTTATTTTAATGATGCGCAACGTCAGGCAACAAAAGAAGCAGGGGAGATTGCGGGATTAAAAGTTATGAGAATAATTAACGAGCCAACTGCTGCTGCATTAGCCTATGGATTAGATAAAAAAGGAAAAGACCAAAAAATAGCAGTATACGATTTAGGTGGTGGAACATTTGACATCTCTATATTGGAATTAGGTGATGGTGTTTTTGAAGTTCTTTCTACAAATGGTGATACTCATTTGGGTGGTGATGATTTTGATCAAACTATTATTGATTGGTTAGCTGATGAGTTTAAATCGGAGGAAGGAATTGATTTGCGATTGGATCCAATGTCATTACAAAGGATTAAAGAAGCGGCCGAGAAAGCTAAAATTGAATTATCATCTTCAGCTGAAACCGAAGTTAATTTGCCATATGTAACAGCAACAGCCTCTGGACCTAAACATTTAGTTAAAAAATTAACCAGAGCTAAATTTGAGCAGCTGACGGATTCTTTGGTGAAGCGTTCAATGGAGCCTGTTGCAAAAGCATTAAAAGATGCTGGGTTATCTACATCAGATATTGATGAGGTAATTTTAGTAGGTGGATCTACAAGAATGCCAAGAATTGCTGAAGAAGTTGAAAAATTCTTTAACAAGAAAGCTTCTAAGGGAGTAAACCCAGATGAAGTTGTTGCTATAGGTGCTGCAATTCAAGGAGGAGTATTAAGTGGAGATGTAAAAGATGTATTATTGCTTGATGTTACTCCTTTGTCATTAGGTATTGAAACTATGGGTAATGTTATGACTAAATTAATAGAATCCAATACCACTATACCAACTAAAAAATCACAGGTGTTCTCAACAGCTGCTGATAATCAGCCAAGTGTTGAAATTCATGTTCTTCAAGGTGAAAGAACAATGGCTGCAGATAACAAGACAATTGGTCGTTTTCATTTAGACGGAATTCCACCAGCTCCAAGAGGTGTGCCACAAATTGAAGTTACTTTTGATATTGATGCTAATGGTATCATCAAAGTTTCGGCTACCGATAAAGGAACAGGAAAATCACATGACATCCGTATCGAAGCTTCATCTGGCTTGACCGCTGAAGAAATCGAAAGAATGAAAAAAGATGCTGAGATGAATGCTGATGCTGATAGAATAGCAAAAGAAAGAGCAGAAAAACTGAACGAAGCTGACAGTATGATTTTCCAAACAGAAAGTCAATTGAAAGAATTGGGAGATAAAATTTCTGATGATCATAAGGTTGCTATTGAAGTTGCTTTAACTGAATTGAGAATGGCACATCAAAACCAAGATTTAGAAGCTATTCAAAAAGGGTTAGATAATGTGAATGCCTCATGGAAAACTGCAACTGAAGCCATGTATGCTCAAGGTGAAGCAAGTCAGGC
>CAMDSN010000075.1 GCA_945907225.1 Flavobacterium psychrophilum
AAAAAACTGTAACACCCTAATAATGAAATCAGTTTTTATGATATTCTTAAAATTTGAAGTGTTTTTTAAAATTATTTAAAAATTTAACACCCTACTAATATTGAAATCATAAAATAATATTAATTTTGAATGCTTATTAAACCGAAAAACAAAAGCAAAATACGTAATTACTATTATCTAAACACATTACCCAATAATCTTTTATTGCTTAACCTAATATCAAATTATGAAATCAATTTTTTCTAAAAAAATTAAAGCCCTTTACATTATCCCAATTATATTATTTACATGCATTGTATCCTTTTTAACTGCATGTTATAATTTTAATAAAAACAAATCAGAATTTGCAAACACAGATCAATCTTTGGCATGTAATTATAACTTAAAAAGATTAGAAGGCTATAAATTCATTAAGCCATTATTATTTGTTGATGATGATTGCGAAGGAGATAATCTTGCTATTTCAAAACAAGAAATAAATAATGTAATTGAAAATTACAAAGCTACTCAAGGTGTTATTTCAGCATCGGTATATATTAAAGAGTATCAGTACAACTCTTGGACAGCAATAAATGAAGAATTAGAATATGAACCTGGATCATTATTTAAAGTTCCCATTTTGATGGCCTATTTAAAATTAAGTGAAAAAAAACCGAACGTACTTGAAAAGGAGTTGTTATTTGACACGCCATTTGCCATCAATAAAAATGTAGCTTATCAATCCAAACAAATTAAATTAGGCTCTAAATACACCGTAAGACAGTTACTAACCTATATGATAACCTATTCTGACAATAATGCTACTGCACTTCTTAATAATAATTTAGAAGCTGATGTGCTATACAAATTATTTACAGATTTAAATTTGGTTATCCCGGACATAAAAGCACAGCATTATTATTTTACAGTTAAAGATTATTCTTTGTTTTTACGTACATTATATAACGCCACTTACTTGTCTGTAGCAAATTCTGAATACGCGATGGAATTACTGGAAAAGTGTGAGTTTAAAGGCGGAATCGTAAACGGCTTGCCCTCTAATATTCGTGTGGCTCACAAATTTGGAGAATCGGGGACCCCAACAGAAATGCAATTACATGAAT
Source organism: Flavobacterium psychrophilum (assembly GCA_945907225.1). Classification (GTDB taxonomy): domain Bacteria; phylum Bacteroidota; class Bacteroidia; order Flavobacteriales; family Flavobacteriaceae; genus Flavobacterium; species Flavobacterium psychrophilum_Q. The sequence goes on from CAMDSN010000075.1 coordinate 1,104, forward strand.
CCGCTATAATTTACGACAAAGACAAAACCTATTTACTAACTGTAATGACTAAAGGAAAGGATAACAAATCATTATCAAGTTTAATTAGTAAAATTTCTGAATTGGTACATAAAAACATAATGAATATTAATTCTGTTTCAATGGCCAGTTTATAAACCAAGGTGATAGATAAAAATTTAAAAAAGTAGTTTAAACTCAAGTGTGTTTTACATTTTTTTTATAATTAACAATTTCGTTTCTCTATAACAAAAAAGGACAAATATGAATGAAAATCGCATCCTAGACGCCCGAGAAATCAATCATAAAATTGAGCGAATTGCCTATCAAATTTATGAAACTTTTGCAGCGGAAAAAGAAATTATATTGGCAGGTATTTCAGGAAATGGGTTTGTTTTTGCAAAAAAAATAGAACATAAGTTGAAGACTATTTCAACTATTAAAGTATTACTTTGTGAAGTACAAATAGACAAGCAAAATCCTTTTAATGAAATTATTACATCGTTGGCTAAAGAGCAATACGAAAACAAAAATATTGTACTTGTAGATGATGTACTCAATTCTGGCACGACGCTTATATACGGAGTTAAACATTTTTTAGAAACATCAGTAAAAAAAATAAAAACCGCAATTTTAATTGATCGAAACCATAAAAAATTTCCTGTAAAAGCTGATTTTAAAGGCATCTCATTATCTACATCACTAAAAGAACACGTACATGTAGTTTTCGATGAGAGTAACACCTATGCTTATTTAATTTAAAAGCTCAATTATTTCTTGTGAAATCATATCGGCATTTTTGTTGTCGGTGTCAAGGACATAGGTGGCTTGATTATAAAAATAACTTCTCTCAAATAGTTGTTTTGCAACAAATTCCATTAATTCTTCGTTAGCTAAAGAGGCCACTAGGGGCCTTTTATTCTTTTCTAATTTCAATCTCTCAACTAGTATTGGAAGTGAGGCTTTTAAATAGATCGACAGCGTATTTTTAGAATTTAATCTCAAATGATTGTCCGAATAACAGGGTGTTCCACCGCCGGTACTAATGATTAATCTTTGTTCATTTTCTACCAATTGTGTGAAAATTTCGTGCTCAATTTTTCTAAAATAAATCTCCCCTTTACTTTTAAATATTTGATCTATATTTAAGTTGCATTTCTTTTCAATTAGTTCATCTAATTCCACATAATTAATTCCTGTTTTTGAGGATAATACCCCCGCAACAGTTGACTTCCCTACAGCCATATAACCGATCAAAATTACTTTATTCATAGCATTAAAACCTTAGTTGTGAAGCGATTAACCCCTTGGGGCAAAAAAAGGCAAATTTATAATAAAATTGCTTTGAAATATGAATAATAAGGCCTTATATTTGCACCCGCATTAAAGAAAAGAAAAAGACTCGATAGCTCAGTTGGTAGAGCACATCACTTTTAATGATGGGGTCCTGGGTTCGAGCCCCAGTCGGGTCACACTTTATCTTTAATTCTTTAGACTCGATAGCTCAGTTGGTAGAGCACATCACTTTTAATGATGGGGTCCTGGGTTCGAGCCCCAGTCGGGTCACAGTAAGACGTTGCAGTGCAACGTCTTTACTTTTTTAGGCCACGTGGAGAAACGGTAGACTTGCCATCTTGAGGGGGTGGTGCTCGTAAGGGCGTGTGGGTTCAAATCCCACCGTGGTCACGAATGAATACTAAAAAAAGAGAAAAACACCAAGCTTGCTTGCGTGTTTTTTTTCGTTTTTAGTATTCTCAAAGCGGAGCTTTGCAGGATTATGCGAAGCAAAATCCCTTGTTCAGAAAAGCGGAGCTTTGCGGGATTGTGCGAAGCAAAATCTCAAGTTGTAAAAGCGGAGCTTTTGGGATAATGCGAAGCAAAATCTCATGTTCAGAATGGCGAAGCTTTTGGGATAATGCGAAGCAAAATCCCATGTTCAGAAAAGCGAAGCTTTCTTTGAAAGAAAAGTAAAAACTACACGCGATTGTATATATAATGGTAAGTACACTTGACAGTAAATGGAGCAGTTAGCATAACAATTATAAAAAGAATAAATAAATTCATTTTTTTTATCATTGTTACGGATATTGTATTATTTTTGTTTAATATTTTTATAAAAAAGATGAACAACATTAAAAGTACATTTAGTATTAAAGATTTAGAAAATTTGTCAGGTATTATGGCGCACACCATAAGAATTTGGGAAAAGAGGTACAATATTCTTGAACCTATGCGAACCAACACCAACATAAGAACGTATGATATACACAACCTACAAAAATTACTAAACATTACTCTTCTCCATAATCATGGTTATAAAATTTCACGTATTTCAAAACTTCCTAAAGAACGTATCCCAGAAATTGTTAATGAAATTATAACTGAAAAAAGTTTTAAAAGTCATGCTATTAGTTCTTTTAAAATGGCCATGATGAATTTTGATCAAAATCTTTTTATAAAGACCTATGACAATCTGCTTTCGGAGAAGTCGTTTAGGGAAGTGTTTTTTGATGTTTTTATTCCAATGATACAAGAAATTGGGTATTTATGGCAAACAAACACCATATCCATTGCACATGAGCATTTCTTGAGTTACCTAATAAAACAAAAATTATTAGTTAATACAGAAAAACTTCAAATGCAGGAACCTACAAAGCATGATAGAGTTTTTGTATTGTATTTACCCGACAATGAAATACACGAGCTAGGCATTATGTATTTAAATTATGAAATTCAATTTAATGGTTACAAAACAATATATCTTGGTGAAAGTGTTCCTATTGATAGCTTAAAAGATGTGAAAAATTACTTTGACAATATAACATACATATGTTATATGACTGTTGAACCAGAAAAATCGGCAGTTAATGCATATATTGAAACTATTAAAAAAGATTTGTTAGATGACAATTCAGAATTTTGGGTAATTGGTAGAATGGTCGAAAATATTAATAAAGATTTATGTGGCCACAATATTTTAACGTTCAACACAATTAACGAACTTGCAGCCAATATCTAATAAAAACATTACAAGATTTACTTTTCCAAAAAATATGAAAAAAGAGATTAGAATAATTGGCTCAGGCTTTTCCTCGCTTGCAGCCTCTTGTTATTTAGCAAAACAAGGGCATAGCGTTTCCATTTTTGAAAAAAATCCAACCATTGGAGGGCGTGCAAGACAATTAATTAAAGATGGATTCACTTTTGACATTGGCCCAACATGGTATTGGATGCCTGATGTTTTTGAACGTTTTTTTGGTGATTTTGATAAAAAACCATCTGATTACTATCAATTAGAAAAGCTTTCACCTGCCTATCAAGTTTATTTCGGAATAAATGATTTTGTCACAATTGCAGACAACTTAGAAACCATAATTACAACTTTTGAGTCTATTGAAGTGGGCAGTGGCAAAAAACTAGCTTCATTTATGAGAGAAGCTCAGAGTAATTATAATATTGCTATTAAAGATTTAGTTTATCGCCCTGGAGTTTCACCTCTGGAATTAGTAACCATTGAAACAGCCAAAAAAGTAAATCAGTTTTTTGGAAATATCTCGACAGATATTAGAAAAAGGTTCAAAAATCCTAAATTGATACAAATCTTAGAATTTCCTGTGCTTTTTTTAGGCGCAAAGCCATCAGATACCCCTTCGTTCTATAGTTTTATGAATTTTGCCGATTTTGGATTAGGAACTTGGCACCCAAAAAATGGAATGTACAGCGTAATTTTAGCAATGGAAAAATTAGCTAAAGAACTTGGTGTTGAAATTACAACCAATGCCAATATAGAAAAAATAAATATCACAAATGGAGTTGCTGATGGAATTGTTGTTAATGGTGAAACTATCCATGGCGACATTATTTTGAGTGGAGCTGATTACCATCATTCAGAAAGTTTATTGGATAAAAAATATCGTGCCTACTCAGAAAAATATTGGGAAAACCGAACATTCGCACCATCTTCCCTACTCTTTTATGTGGGATTTGATAAAAAAATAGAAAATGTAGAACATCATACTCTATTTTTTGATGTCGACTTTGATACACATGCTAGAGATATTTATGATACTGCTAAATGGCCTGAAAACCCTCTTTTTTATGCAAGTTTCCCGTCAAAAACTGATTCAAATTGTGCGCCTGCAGGTAAAGAAAGTGGCATATTTTTAATACCATTAGCACCCGGCTTAAATGATACTCCCGAATTAAGAACTACCTATTTCCAAAAAATTATTACTAGATTTGAAAAATTAACACAACAATCAGTTCAAAAAAATATTATATTTCAAGAATCTTTTTGTGTTAATGATTTTATAAAAGATTATAATTCATATAAAGGAAATGCATATGGTTTGGCCAACACTTTGTTGCAAACCGCTTTCCTAAGGCCAAAATTGAAAAGTAAAAAAGTTAAAAATCTATTTTTTACGGGTCAATTAACTGTGCCAGGACCGGGAGTCCCTCCAGCGCTAATTTCAGGAAAATTAGTATCGGAACTAATTGAAAAAAATAGGTAATTAAGAATACAACATGAAATCTCTTTTCGATAAAATATCATTTGATTGCAGTCTTAATGTGACTAAAAGTTATAGCACTTCATTTTCTTCTGCAGTAAAAATGTTAGCGCCCAGCATTCGTCAAGACATTTATAATATTTATGGTTTTGTGCGATTGGCAGATGAAATAGTTGATACTTTTCATGACTATGACAAAGAAAAACTATTCAGTATGTTTGAAAACGATTTAGACGCTGCTTTGTCCAACAAGATTAGTTTGAACCCTGTTCTAAATTCATTTCAATATACGGTTCATAAATATTCAATTCCTACTACTTTGATTGATGCTTTTATGAAAAGCATGAAATTAGACTTACATAAAAAAGAATACACAACCCTATCTGAATATAACGAATATATATATGGTTCTGCGGATGTAGTTGGATTAATGTGTTTAAAGGTATTTGTAAATGGAGACGATTCTAAATTTTCTGAATTAGAGCATTCCGCTATGCGACTGGGATCTGCTTTCCAAAAAGTAAATTTCTTGCGAGATTTAAAATCAGATTTTGAAGATTTAAGCAGGACTTACTTTCCTAATACTGATTTATCCCGATTAGACGAATCGTCTAAAGACTTAATTATTAAAGAAATAGAAGCTGATTTTGCGGCTGGATATCATGGAATTGTGTTACTCCCTATTGAAGCCAAATTTGGTGTATATACCGCCTATATTTACTATAAAAAGTTATTATCAAAATTAAAGAAGACGCCTTCTTTGGAAATAAAAAATACTCGAATTCGAGTTCCCGATTATCAAAAATTTGGCTTATTGGCAAAATGTTATGTTAATTACCGCCTGAAGTTATTATAAAATATTTTTAGTTTTCATTTCCACATTTTGTATTATGGAATTTATGACTTGGGTTGTTCAAGTTTACATCGGTTAGGTTCCTTTAGAATTTACGTGCCGATCACCACAAAGAAGACCACAATTCATGATTTGAAAGAAAAGATTTTTTTTTCCTTTTTTATGCTGTTGTGAGTGTTGGCTCCTTTTTATTTTGGCAATTTGATTAAATGCTTAAAATACTTTAAGAAAAAATAATACCTAGCGACAATTATTTAGCACTCTTGTTGGTTTTTGCTGCTTTTTTCAAATCTGCCCCACCAGGCAATTTCATTTTATCTGTTAAGATTGAGAGCTCATCCAAATTAAAATCGCCAGTTAGCGACATTAATACTGTTTCTTTATTTTCTTGACCATCAATAAACATCAACATTTCCTTTATTTGATCTTCCGTTGAACCAGACTTAACATATACCTTTACAACTCGATCTTTTTCGTTTATTTTAATTAATTCCTCAAGCATAGCAGACTTGATATAGTTGTCGGAAACTAATTTCATATCACTTGCTTTTTTGCTACTTTGTGTTACATAAACTTTTAGGTTTTCCAACTTTCTAATCAAAGAAACATACTGTTCCGATTCTTTGTCCTTGACTTCCATCTTACTCAAAAGCGAGAACATTTTTTTATTTACTACTACGGCCGTAATACCCTCTTGATCATCAAACTTATCAAAAACGCTCTGTGCTAAAATTGTATTAACACTTAACGTGAATAGAACACTTAAGATTATTTTTTTCATGGATGTTTATTTTTGGATTGCTAAATTTATTTGTTTGTAATCGTTTTAACAAATAAACCACTGCATTTTGATTAAAATAAAATCTACCAAATATAGTTATAGTTAAAACTTCTTATACAATATGTCTAATAGTATGCCAAAATTTTATTTCAAACCATCAGCCAAGTAAATTTAACAACCGCTATCAGATTACAACTAGTAATAATATTAGTTGTGAACTCATTTCTGTAAACTTAGTTACTCTAGTGGTAATTAAAAGTGATAAACTAATTTAAATTTTAAAATAATAATTACTCTAAACTTAGTAAATTTACATCTATAAAAAAAACCACCATGAAAAAAAGC
>CAMDSN010000076.1 GCA_945907225.1 Flavobacterium psychrophilum
ATTAGGATGTGATGCACTTCGTATCCTAAGTCGTCTAACATAAAACTTAACAAACTAGAAAAACGCTCGGCACCCCCAATACCTAAAGATGCGGAAACTATAGCAATTTTGTTGTTGTTTTTCATTTCTTACTTATATTGCGTCAAATATAGCAAGAAATGAAGATTTTACTTATTGGAGAATACAGCAGATTGCACAATTCTTTAAAAGAAGGTTTGCAAAAACTTGGACACGAGGTAACTATTCTTGGATTTAAAGACGGTTTTAAAGATTATCCTGTAGATTTTCCTTTGGTAAAAAAATGGGATGCTGGTTTCAAAAAAAAAATAAAACTAGCGCTTTTGATCCTAACTGGTTTTGATATTTCATCTTACTTTACTTATTGTCAGTTCAAAAAAAATAGAAAACTTTTTCAAGATTTTGATGTAGTCCAGTTAATTAATGAAAATAGTTTTTTTTGTGATTATAGATATGAAAAAAAAATATTGGGTTTCCTTTTCAGAAACAACAAAAAAGTCTTCTTGCTTTCGGCAGGGGATGATTATATGTATGTGAAATACAATTTTGAGCATCCAGAAAACCCCTCTATAATTCAACCGTATCGCGACGGGAAAATTCCAGACAAAGAATTTTCAAATGTCTTGAAATATAGAAGACCTGCTTTTAAAAAACTACATCAATATATTCAAAAGAATATCAGAGGAGTCATTGCAACAGATATTGATTATCACATTCCAATGCTAAATAAAGACAAGTATATTGGTTTAATTCCGAGTCCGATGAATCTTGATAATTTCCCTAAAGAAGCTATAAATATAAACGAAGAGATAATTATATTCCATGGTATAAATAGAGAAAGTTATTACAAAAAAGGAAATGATTTTTTTGAGATCGCTCTAATAAAATTAAAACAGAAATTTGGAACAAAAATTAAAATTATTGTAACCGAAAACATTCCTTATGATGAATACACTCGGATTTATAACCAAGCTCACATAATTGTAGATCAACTATATGGGCATGATCAAGGGAGTAATGCACTTGAGGCAATGGCCAAAAGTAAAGCCGTTATAACCAATGCAAGTCTATCATTTCAAAATCACTATAATTTGACCGAAAAAGTTGCCGTAAACGGTTTGCCCGATGTGGATTATTTGGTAAATGAGATGTCACTTTTAATTGAAAATCCAGATGAAATAAAAGCAATTGGAAAACGTGCCCGCGCTTTTATAGAAAAGGAACATGATTACAAAGAAGTAGCAAAAAAATATGTTGAATTATGGAGTTCTTTTTAGGAGCTATAAAACAGTTTTCTAAACAAGAACAAAACTAAAAGAAAACAAAAAACATTAGTGTAAAAATAGGCTTGTAAAACACCTTCGGTTGCATTTTCCTTAATCAAATAAAACGAAAGTAAAAAGTACATTGAATTAAAAACTATTTCCACTAAAAAGTAGCGTTTCATCATAGTTTTTACCAGAATTTGAAAACCAAAAGCCAACGTCATTATTCTGAAAAAGTCACCTAAAAGTTGCCAAATCAAAACACTCTCGACTTTCGAAAAATCGGGAGTAAATGCCAGTTTCAAAATAATTCCCTTGGCAATATAAATCACAATCAACATAACCAAAAACAGCGGAACAAAAACTTTGAAATAGGATTTTAACTCCGTTTTAAATTCGCTTTCGGTATGAATTGATGCAAGTTTCGGCATATAATATAATGACAATCCTGAACTAAAAAAGATCATATAAAAGCTAGATAGTCTATTGACTGCATCCCAAATACCAGCTTCTTGAATAGCGTATTTTTCTACGATCATATTTCTAATAAAAAGTAAAGTCAACGGAGCTATTATTGCAGTTAATAATGCCATAACAGAAAACTTTTTGATGGTATTAAAGTACTTTTTACTGATTAGTTTTTGAAGATCAAATTTGAAATAATCAGCCTGTCTACTAACAAAAATAAAGGTTACCAAAACCATCAAAACTTCTCCAATTGCAACAGACAAAAGTCCGCCAAAAATATTCTTCTTCCAGATTAACAAAGCTGTCAATACAAAAACTAAAACGTTCGAAATTATTTGGATAAGCAGTATTCGTTTAAACTTTTCCAAACCATTATAAATAGCTAACCAAAAGCTATTAATAACCATTAAGGGCAGTAACAATCCGAAAAAACGAATCGGAGTTGTATAGCTATTTGTATAAAATAAAAAGGTGGAAATGGGCGAAGCAAAAAGCAAAACAAACAGAGCTAACGCGGTAGAAATAAATAAAAATATCCAAAAAAAAGTAGAATAAATAACCGAAAGTTCGCGTTTATCTTCTTTGTTTTCTACAAACAACTTAACGATAGAATTGCTAATACCAAGTGTTGCAACCGATTTTAGCATTAAAGCGAAATTTCTAAAACTTCCCATCAAAGCCATGCCTGATGTTCCCAAAAACACAGCAATTATTTTTGAAGAAAAAATACCCAAAACAAAACTCAATGCAACCGAAAAAGAATTCAGCGACAATACTTTTAGTAAGGTATTTTGTTTTAAAATTTTCAACTCAAATATTTCTTATCACTCGAGCCGGATTACCAGCTGCTATAACATTATCTGGTATTGACTTGGTGACAATAGAACCATTTCCAATAACCGAATTGACGCCTATCGTAACTCCTTTAAGAATGGTAACATTATCACCAATAAAAACATTTTCAGAAATAAAAACATCCTTAGATTTTAGGACTTCGTTATGTCTCTTATCTATATCTAGATTATGTCCGTCATTGTCCATAATGGAACAATTTATACCAATTAGCACATTGTTTTGGATGGTTATTTTTGAAAAAGCAACAGCAGAAAAGGCATTGTTAATTGACACATAATCGCCAATACAAATTTCACTATCTAAATTTCTGGCTTCTAAATAAGCGTAATGCGAATAAAAATGAGGAGAAGCAGTGACACCAATTTGAACATGTTGTCCGAAAGATATTCTACCGCGGCCTTTCAAAAGTAGCGGATGAAACAGCTTGGCCTTTCCGAAAACCTGATTACAATCAGACAAAAATTTATATTTCCAAAGCCTTGGCATACAGAAAATAAAAAAGGCAACTGTATTTAAAAATCTCATTTATAACGATTTAAAATTGAAATCACATAATCAACTTCCTCAGAGTTCATTACTGGACTAATTGGTAAACTTACTACTTCTTTGTGAATTTTTTCAGTGATTGGAAACGAAAGAGAATTCCAACTTTCAAATGCCTTTTGTTTGTGTGTTGGAATAGGATAATGAATAATCGTTTCTATGTTATTTTGATTTAAATAAGCTTGAAATGCAGCTCGGTCTGCTGTTCGAATAACGAACAAATGAAACACATGATTTCTAGATAAATCGTATGACGGCAAGATTATTTTATCATTTTTAACTTCAGTTAAATAGCGTCTAGCAATTAATCTTCGCCTTTCATTATCAATGTCTAAATGGGGAAGTTTCACATTTAAAAAAGCAGCTTGCAATTCATCCAATCGGGAATTGATACCCATAAAATCATTATAATATTTCTTTCCAGAACCATAGTTCCTTAGTGATTTAATTATATTTGCCACATCTGGATTGTTGGTTGTAATGGCACCCCCGTCACCCAATGCTCCTAAATTTTTTCCTGGATAAAAACTAAAAGCCGCAGCATCAGCTAAATTTCCGGCTTTCAACTCACCCTCATGAGTAGAACTATGAACCATGGCGCCATGAGCCTGAGCTGCATCTTCAATTACTAGTAAATTATTCTGCTTGGCAATATCATTAATTGCTTTCATTTCTGACAATTGCCCATAGAGATGGACCACTAAAATAGCTCTAGACTTTTGGGAAATTTTATTCTGAATTAAATCGGGATCAATATTATATGTTTCTAATTTAGGCTCAACCAAAACGGGAATTAAATCGGCCTGCAAAATTGCTAAAATAGATGCAATATAAGTATTGGCGGGAACTATAACTTCATCGCCTTTTTTTAATTGTCCGAGTTGTATATAGGCTTTAAAAATTAAAACTAAAGCCTCAAACCCATTGCCCACACCAACACAATATTTCGATCCGCAATAATTAGCAAAATTAGTTTCAAATGTCTTGACTTCATCGCCTAAGACAAACCATCCTTTATCTAGAACAGCGTTCATTTTTTGTTGAAATTCGTTTTGATACTGAAGATTTATTTTCTGTAAATCGAGGAATTTAATCATATCATGATATTTTCTAGAAGACTATAATTAGATGTCTTAACTTCGTAAAAACTTTGAACAGTTGCGCGGGCACCAAAACTCTCTTTCCAAAACAATATTCCTTCATTAATTTTTCGCCCGTTTTCTTCATTCGAAGGACCAAAATCAAAGTAAATTTTATCATTAAAAACTTCGCTAATCAGATGATTATAGAGGAAGTCTAAACTTCCCAATTCATTTTTTTGTTTATTACCAGATATGTATTGTGGATGTGCCACAGTATCAGTTATAAAAACGGTAGTTCCTGCCACAATTTTATCCTCATAATACACATTGAAATGACGAATATTTTCCGGGAATTTTTGATGTAACAGGGCTATCTCTTGAGCCGTATGCACTGGATTTACCTTATGCTTTTTGTTTAAATTTGGGATCAAAATTTCATTCCAAAATTGTTCAAATCTGGCTTCCTCTTTAATAACTAAATTATGAATGGCACCTCTTTCAACACATCTGGATCTCGATATAGATAAGGAATTGGGTTTTGACATTTCTATAACGGAGAGTACATCCCGCCTTGTTAATTTAGCATTTAATAAAAATAAAGTATAATCTATTTCCTCTGAAAAATAAGCAGGATAAATAGCCGGAATTAATTTTAATTGTAAATAGTCTTTATGATTAGAATGTAAATATGCTAAAACCAATTTGGTAATTGTAATTACTTCCGATAATTTAATGGCGCTACTAAAAACGAAACCTCCATAGGTGAGCCCTTGGTGAGAATAAATTGTTGAATCAACTTCATTTGCTGGTAAAATCGAAATTAATTTATTGTTTTCAAAGATGAGTAATGAAAAATCCACAAATCTATCGGAATGATAGTCCATAAAATCACGATGAAATAAAAAAGTTGCGTTTTTGGCTTTACTTATAAAGTCGTTCCAAATAGCATAATCTTCTGAATTATAACGTCGAACTGAATAGTTTTTCACAAGTGGTTTTTAAATATGGGAAAATTAAACAAATTATTTTACAAAGTTGCGAATGTTAAAAATACAATTTTCAAAAATATTGTTTAATTTTAGCTTCTCAACAAATTTGTATTGAAATTAAATAAACATTTTTTTTTATTATTAATCCTATTAGGCAGTATTTTCTGTTCGTTTGGACAAAATGTCACATTATACAACCAGTTTAATGGTCGTTATGATTTTACTTTCATAGGAAACACCATGAATGTTGCTGAAAATAATTCGATTTTTGATTTTGTAACGGGTACGGAATCTACTGTAAATTTATCATTAAACGCCTCTGATGTTATTGAAAAAGCTTATTTATATTGGGCAGGAAGTGGAGATGGTGATTTTGAAGTTGATCTTAACTCAGTGACAATAGCACCCGACAGGACCTTCAGTTTTAATAGAATTTTTAATGATATAGAATACACCTATTTTAGCGGTTTTAAAGACATAACTACTCAAGTTACTGCAACTGGCAATGGAAGTTACACGCTATCCAACCTAGATATTTCTCCTTTTGAAGAATTGCATTTACAACGAAGAACCAACTTTGCGGGCTGGGCGATCTTAATTATTTATAAAAATAATAATTTGCCGTTAAATCAGATTAATGTTTATGATGGATTACAAGGAGTTCCAAATGAATTATCAATAACACTAAATAGTTTAAATGTAATAGACAACAACAATTCAAAAGTAGGATTTATCGCTTGGGAAGGAGATTCTCTTTTAGCTACCGAAGAATTTAGAATTAACGGAAATTTACTAAGCAGTCCATTAAACCCAACAAATAATGTTTTTAACGGCACAAATACTATTACTGGTGCAACTAACTTATATAATGTTGATTTAGACATTTACAACATTCAAGACAACATTGCGGTTGGGGATACTAGTGCTGAAATTACGCTAAGCTCCTTCCAAGATTTTGTTATGATTAACACAGTAGTGACAAAATTAAACAGTCAATTACCCGATGCAACTATTGTTATAGACGCTATTGAAAAAACATGTGATTCAAATACTATTTTGGCTAATTATACTATTTACAATTTAAACTCTACAAATCCACTACCCGCAAATACACCTTTTTCAGTATATATTGACGGACAGCTCCTGCAAACCCTAACTACTCCCTCTGAAATTCAAATAGGAAGTTCTATTGCAGGACAAATTTCATTAGTAGTGCCTGAATCTATTTCTTTAAATTTTGAATTAAAATTTGTAGTTGATGATATAGGCGATGGGACTGGAATAGTGGTTGAATTAAATGAAAATAATAATAGTGATTCAACAAGTGATTTTCTTGTATTTTATCCAACAAATAATTTATTGGAAGATTTATTAGTTTGTGACGAAGGATTGACATCAGGAACATTTGATTTTTCTAGTTATGAAGAATTAGTTAAAACAAATCCAAATGACACTATTACTTTTCATGAAAGCAATGAAAATGGGTCTTCAGCAATAAATCCTATTACAAATATTTCAAATTATACTGCGCAATCAACACCAAAAGAAATTTTTGTTAGAGTGGATAATCAAAATTGTTATATCCTGGTTCCGTTTACGTTAATAACAAAAAAATGTCCCCCTACAGTTTATAACTTTATTTCTGCAAACAATGATTCCATCAATGACACGTTCACTTTTGGGGGGTTGCGAGATGTTTTTGTTGATTTTGAATTAGAAATATACAACCGCTGGGGCAGGTTAATTTGGACCGGAAATAACAATACGACAGATTGGGATGGCTATGTGAAAGAAGGTATTGGTAGTAAAACCGCACCCGACGGAACTTATTTTTATTTATTAAACTTAAATGATCCCGATTACCCTGAACCTTTGCGCGGTTTTTTATATTTAAATCATTAAGGGATTTCCAAGAAAAAATGAAAAAAATTACTTCAGTTCAGAATTCGTTTATCAAATCGTTAATCCAACTTCAAGATAAATCTAAATATAGAAAAGAAACAGGCACTTTTTTAATTGAAGGCATTCGAGAAATAGAATTGGCTTTAAAGGGTAATTACCAAATTGAAACGCTACTTTATACTCCCGAATTAATTTCAGAATCCAAACTAACTAAAATAGTTGGCGGCACTAAAATTGAAATAATTCAGATAAATAAAGAAATCTATCAAAAACTTGCCTATCGAGACACTACTGAAGGACTTTTAGCTATTGGAAAAACAAAAACGTTACAATTATCAGAATTACAACTTCCTGAAAACCCCTTGATTTTAGTTATGGAAGGACTTGAAAAACCAGGAAATATTGGAGCTGTTTTAAGGACTTGTGATGCAGCAAATGTAGATGCGGTCATAATTGCAAATCC
>CAMDSN010000077.1 GCA_945907225.1 Flavobacterium psychrophilum
TGAGCTCCGATACTTTGTTTAATTTCAACTGCGTTTTTCTGTTCGAGCAGTAAAGCAGTTTCTTTTTCTCTACTCCCCGTGTTTTGTATTATAACATCTTGTAACTGATAGCTTCCAGAACCTAGAGTTTTATTAATATTTAGGACCTCCCCGGCCTTAATAGTTATTTTTTCTTCAATAGTCTCATAGCCTACAAAACTAAATTGTATTGTATAACTTCCTTCCTCAACGCTAATACTATAGTTTCCTAATTCATTAGTTGTTGCGCTTATCTTTGTATTTTTAATAAGAATATTCGCAAATGGTAAGGCTTCATTGTTTAAATCTTTATCTGTAAGTGTGCCTGAAATAGTCCCTTTAGTTTGAGAAATACCAATTATAGAAAAAAGAAAAAATGTTATAACTAGTCTAAAATTCATTGTTTTTTATTTTGCCACAAAGAAACCAACACTACATCATTAATTTGTTATTTTAGTATTAACATATTGTTGATTAAATATTACCAAATTGTTAACAGGTTAAATTATAGTTAACTCCCAATTCATTTATAGAATCAGTTTGTTTTATCTTTACATTTACAATCGCCAAAATAATTGAGCCAATCATGAAAAAAAAAGAAATTAAGATATTATTAGTTGACGATGAATTAGATATCCTAGAGATTGTTGGTTATAATCTCTCTCAAGAAGGGTATCAAATTATTACTGCAACTAATGGTAAAGAAGCCATAGCAAAAGCGAAAAAAGAGATTCCTCAGTTAATTATAATGGATGTGATGATGCCAGAGATGGATGGCATGGAAGCATGTGAAAAAATTAGGGATATGCCTGAATTGAGTAATGTTATAATTACTTTTTTAACGGCAAGAAGTGAAGATTATTCTCAAGTAGTTGGTTTTGATGCGGGTGCAGATGATTATATTACAAAACCTATAAAACCAAAATTACTTGTTAGTAAAGTAAAAGCGTTATTGAGACGTCTCAAGAGTAATGATATTAGTGCTGAAACACTAAATGTTGGTGGGATAGAAATAAATAGAGAAGAATATAAAATTATTAAAAACAACAAAGAAATCGTTCTTCCAAGAAAAGAATTCGAATTATTTTATCTCCTTGCATCTAAACCCGGGAAAGTTTTTAAAAGAGAAGAAATTTTAGATAAGGTTTGGGGAACTGAAGTGGTTGTAGGTGGAAGGACTATTGATGTTCACATTAGAAAATTACGTGAAAAAATTGACGAAGATATTTTTAAAACCATTAAAGGAGTGGGTTACAAACTAGAAGTATAAATGAAAATTAATTTTAAGAAAACCTACACTTTCGCATTAATATCTTCTGCATACATAACTGCTTTTTCAACTATCTTTCTTGGGCTTTTATTATGGTTTTTTGATGCTTTTTCAACTTTAATTACAGTTGTATTTTCATTATCAATTGCTGTTTTTTCTTTTTTTGTTATTCAATATCGTGTGGAGCGATTCATATATAGAAGAGTAAAAAAAATATATGATGACGTTTCGCTTTTAGAATCTACTAGTTTCAGAAGTCAAGCGGTTACAACTGACATGGAAACTTTAACCAATCAGGTAAAAAAGTTCGCTACGGACAAAAAATTAGAAATCGAAACTTTAAAAATACGTGAAGAATATAGACGTGAATTTCTTGGAAATGTTTCTCACGAACTAAAAACACCTTTGTTTACCGTTCAAGGCTACTTATCTACTTTAATTGATGGCGCCATTGAGGATAAAAAAGTTCGGAAAAAGTATTTGGAACGTGCCGAAAAAGGCGTCGAAAGACTTGTTTATATTGTTGAAGATTTGGATTTGATTTCAAAATTAGAATTAGGGGATGTTAACCTAGAGTTGAAAAAGTTTAATATTGTAGCCTTGGTTCAAAGTGTTTTTGATTTGTTGGAGATGACAGCCGATAAAAAAAATATCATTCTCATGTTTGATCGTAAATACAATAAAGCAATTCATGTTTTTGCAGACCAAAAAAAAATTCAACAAGTTATATCCAATCTTGTTATGAACTCTATTAAATATGGGAAAAAAAATGGCACAACTGAAGTAACGATAGAGGATTTGGTAGACGAAAAAATTATTGTCCGAATTCGAGATAATGGAGAGGGTATAGAAAAACAATTTATTCCAAGATTATTTGAACGTTTTTTTAGAGTTGATAAAAGTGGGTCAAGAAGCGAAGGCGGATCGGGTCTTGGGCTTTCAATAGTAAAACATATTATTGAAGCTCACGGTGAAAAAATTTATGTTGAAAGTGTTTACGGAGAAAGTTCTGAATTTTCATTCACTCTCGAAAAGTATCAATAATTGTTTCCAATTATTTTCTTCTTTACTATGTGGTAACCCACAATAAGAATCCACCTCTAACAAATTTTCAATTTTAAAGTCATCTTGACTAGCATAAGGCAAAAGTTTATTTCTTTTTAATCTTTTTGCGAGATACTCCTGTTCAAATTGGCCAGGTGTTGGTATAAAAAACGCCTTAGTATCTAACTTTGCTAAATCCATAATAGTCGTATAACCAGAGCGGCATAGCAGCATTTTACTTTCATTTATTGCACTTTCAATTTCCAATGTGGTCATAAAATTATAAAAGGTAACTTGTTCTTGTTCTACAATTTTTTGTTCTGATTCAATTAGGCCAGAAATGAAAAGAATCTTTCCAGAATAACCGCAAATTTGTTTTTTTAATTTGTCTTCTAAAATGGTACGCTGCGGTTCCGGCCCCGATAATAAGATGGTTAGATCATATTTAATTGGAACTTCTTTTTTTTCTAAGCGGCTTAATGGGCCAATATATTTTAGATTTAAAGTAGAATTTTTTAAATGACCTAGTTTTCCTGATAAATTTGGAGAATTAAAAACATCTGGAATCCAACATTCAGTAAATTTTCTTATAAAATATTGATGTAGTTTACTGGATATCCATGTTGTTTTGCCTGACAGAACATTTAATTGATGTGTAATAAATACACTAGGAACTTTTTTACTGTAAACCCCCAATCTGTTATCAGAAATAATCCCTTCAATTTTATATTCTGCTATCCATCCTTGAATAATTTTTTTTTCAGTAAATATGGCCTCAAGTAATTTTGGACTATTTTTTATTATTTTCCATTTGAAATTAGCTCCTTTTTTTGCATACTCAATATTATAAGACGGTAATTCTAATATTTTTAAATCAGGAAATTCTTTTTTTAATAATTCTAGTGCCTTTCCATCGGAAGCGATTATTGGATTAAATCCGTTTTTAATTAATTGATTAATAATAGGAATACACCTTGTAGCGTGTCCCAAACCCCAGTTTAACGGGGCAACAAGAATGGTTTTTGTTGTTTTTTTCAAGTTGTTAAATTACACTATTACTTTTGCAAAGTAAAATGATTTTAAATAGTTTATATTTTCTTAATTTTACCAAAAAGTTAATTTTGTGGGGAGTAAGAATAAATTAAAACGTTTCAAAGATAACGATAACTTCGAGAATGTTTTTCAGCCTACTAGAGACGAAGTAATTGGTAGTTTTTTTAGTTTAAAAGGCAAATGGAATTCAGATTTCTTTAAAAATAATAATCCAATAATTATAGAATTGGGTTGCGGAAAGGGCGAATATTGTATTGGCCTTGCAGCACGTTACCCAGAAAAAAATTTTGTTGGAATAGATATTAAAGGAGCTAGGTTTTGGCGTGGGGCCAAAACAGCTACTGAAACTGGTTTGATAAATGTTGCTTTTGTTCGCACACAAATCGAGTTAATTCATCATGTTTTTGCAGAAAACGAAGTAGATGAAATATGGATTACTTTCCCTGATCCACAAATTAAATACAAACGCACCAAACATCGAATGACTAATTCTGATTTTTTAAGCTTGTATAAAAAGATTCTAAAGCAAGATGGGTTGGTTAATCTTAAGACAGACAGCGAATTTATGCATGGATATACTTTGGGGGTTTTGCATGGAGAAGGTCATGAAGTTGTATATGCAAATCATAATATTTATAAAAATGAAGGCGCACCAGAAGTGGTAACCGCAATTCAAACTTTTTATGAAAATCAGTATTTAGAGATCAATAAAGCAATCACATACGTTTGTTTTAAAATCAGATAGATGAATCTTTTTCTCTCGCCATTATTAGGATTTAGCATTGCTTTTATTTCAGTTGTTCCACCTGGATTAATTAATATGACTGCCGCAAAAATAAGTACCCAAGAAGGGAAGGGTATGGCACTTAGTTTTGCAATTGGGGCTTCAGCAATAATTTTTATTCAGACATTTATTGCCATTTTATTCTCTCGATTAATTACTAATAATGTGCAATTTGTTTCAATTCTTCAAGAAATTGGAATTTTTGTATTTTTAGTGCTTAGTTGTTATTTTTTTTATTTTGCCAAAAAGCCAAAAAAAATTAAAGCAAGTCCCAAAGTAAAAGGAAAATCCAATCGGTTTTTTTTAGGGGTATTTTTGTCTGCCTTAAATATTTTGCCAATTCCGTTTTATGTTTTTTTGAGTATGAGTTTAGCGGCTTCAGGCTATTTAGATTTTGATAAGATCTCTATTTTTACCTTTGTTGTGGGTGTTGTTTGTGGTTCATTTGCAGTTTTTTATTTGTATATAGTTGCGTTTAAAAAAATAGAAAGGAGAGCCGACTTTATATTAAGAAACATTAATAACATTATAGGTTCGGTTACTGCTTTAATGGCGCTTATTACGCTAATTAAATTGATATATAAATAATGGAGGCTAATTTTTTTGAGCGTGTACATGCCATTGCTAGGCAAATACCCATAGGGAAAGTCACTACTTATGGAGCAATCGCAAAAGTACTTGGATCTAGCGGTTCAGCACGAATGGTGGGTTGGGCGATGAATGCCTCTCACAACAAATTAGATATACCAGCTCATCGCGTTGTCAATAGAAATGGTTTACTTTCGGGGAAACATCATTTTAAAGGCACCAATCTAATGCAACAATTATTGGAAAATGAAGGTGTTGTTGTAATGAATAATCAAATTCAAGATTTTGACAAACACTTTTGGGAACCAAAGTATAAATGACCTTACTTTAATATAAAATGGGCGTGTCTAATCAATCTGATTCCTCTAATATTTTAAATTTATTAACTATTGTTTCATTAATTTTCATACTACCTTTGCAGTGTATATTTTGTATAAAAAAGTAAATCAATTTATATAGTATAATTTTGAATTTTAAAAATAAGAATGAAATTAGATAGAAAAGAAATTCTTACTGCATTAGAAACAATTACTGTAGCAGGTGAAGGGATGAATATGGTTGAAAGTGGGGCGGTAAAAAACGTAATTACCTTTGGCAATGAAGTTGTAGTTGATTTAGTTATTTCCACGCCAGCTATGCATATTAAGAAACGTGCGGAGGAAGATATTAAAAAGTTGATCCATCAAAATTTTTCAGCGGATATAATTGTTAATGTAAATATTAAGGTAGAGTCAAATACCAAGGAATCTGTTGGTGGAGGATTGTCAAATCCAATTAAAGGGAAACAAATTCAAGGAATAAGTAATATTATAGCTGTCGCATCAGGAAAAGGGGGTGTTGGAAAATCAACAATAACCGCAAATCTTGCTGTTACATTAGCTAAAATGGGCTTTAAAGTTGGCGTTTTAGATGCTGATATTTATGGACCAAGTATGCCAATTATGTTTGATGTTGAGAGTGAAAAACCAATTTCCGTTGAGGTTAATGGTAAGTCCAAAATGAAACCTGTTGAAAGTTATGAAGTTAAAATACTTTCTATCGGATTTTTCACTGCTCCAAGTCAAGCAGTTATTTGGAGGGGCCCAATGGCTTCAAAGGCCTTAAATCAAATGATATTTGATGCCGACTGGGGCGAATTAGATTTTATGCTTATAGATTTACCACCTGGCACTGGAGATATCCATTTGTCTATCATGCAATCACTACCAATAACAGGCGCCGTTGTTGTAAGTACGCCGCAAGCCGTTGCTTTAGCCGATGCAAAAAAAGGAGTTTCTATGTTTTTATCAGATAGTATTAGGGTCCCAGTTATAGGTATTATAGAGAATATGGCTTTTTTCACACCTGAAGAATTGCCAAATAATAAATATTATATATTTGGTGCTGGAGGCGCAAAAAATCTTGCAGAAGATTTAAATGTCCCATTTTTAGGAGAAGTGCCATTAGTTCAAAGCATACGTGAAGCTGGAGATTATGGGCGGCCTGCAGCTTTACAAACGTCTTCGGTTATTGAAAAAGTTTTTGAAGAAATAACTAGAAATGTTGTACGAGAAACCGTAAATAGGAATGAAAGTTTACCGCCAACTGAAGCAATAAAAATTACAACTATGGCTGGATGTTCCGCTGTTAAAGGAAAATAAAATGACAGATGAAGAATTAACTTTGAATGTTGAAAAGGCATTAAGCGAAATAAGACCTTTTCTCAACTTGGATGGAGGTGACATTAGTTTAGTCGCCATTGAAGACAAAAAGCATGTGAAAGTTCGTTTGCAAGGCGCATGTACCTCTTGTAGTTTAAGTATAAGTACAATGAAAGCAGGTGTAGAAACCACTATAAAAAAGTATGCACCACAAATTGAAACGGTTGAAAATATTGTATAGTTCACCTGTAGTTGTGAATAAAATAGGTTAATTTTTTTTGAATGATTGAAACAGATATATTAATAATTGGAGCGGGTCCCACAGGGTTATTTGCAGTTTTTGAAGCAGGTTTACTAAAGCTAAGATGCCATATTATTGATGCCCTTCCACAAATAGGAGGTCAATTATCAGAACTGTATCCTAAGAAGCCAATCTATGATATCCCGGGATATCCAGAAGTTATGGCTGGGGATTTAGTCAATAACCTGATGGAGCAAATTAAACAATTTCAACCGGGGTTTACCCTCTCAGAAACTGCAGAAAAAATTAATAAATTAGACGATGGAACTTTCATTGTAACTACAAATAAAGGAACTAAACATCATTCAAAAGCAATTGCTATAGCAGGTGGTTTGGGAACTTTTGAACCAAGAAAGCCAATAATAGAAAACATCTCTTTTTATGAAGAAAAGGGAGTGGAATATTTTGTGAAAGACCCCGAACTATTCAGAAATAAAAAAATTGTTATCGCTGGTGGTGGGGATTCCGCCTTAGATTGGAGTATTTTTTTGACCGATATTGCTTCCGATATTACTTTAATTCACAGAAGAAACGAATTCCGAGGGGCACTAGATTCTGTTGAAAAAGCGCAAGCATTAAAAAAGTCAGGGAAGTTAAATTTAATTACACCAGCAGAGGTTATTGGTATAACGGGGAAAGATAAAGTAGAGGGTATTATTTTAGATAGAGATGGCGTTCAGGAAGTATTTAAAACAGATTATTTTATACCACTTTTTGGATTAACACCGAAGTTAGGAGCTATTTCTACTTGGGGCCTAGAAATTGAGAAAAATGCTATTAAAGTAAATAATGCTCTTGATTATCAGACGAATATTGAAGGCATTTACGCTATTGGGGATGTTAATACTTATCCAGGAAAACTCAAATTAATTTTGTG
>CAMDSN010000078.1 GCA_945907225.1 Flavobacterium psychrophilum
TACAGCAGTTTGAGAAACTACTGAAATAATACTACATCAACAAATAGCAGGTATAACCAATCCATTTTATCAATCATTAATTAAAAAACGAATTATTATGTTACACAAAAATCAATCAGACAGAAGAAACGCTTGGAAGTATTCATTGGTGCTTCCACTATTGGGAGTATTTGTATTTTTCTTTCAAGTAAAAGTAGTCGCACAAGAAAAGCAATCTACAACAAAAGAAATTGCAGATAAAGAAATACCCTTTTTTATTGTAATTGATAAAAATAATACTGAAAAACAAATCAAAGAATCTTCATTTGCTGCAAAAGAAAATTATGATGTGGATTTAAAATTTTCAAAAATTAAAAGAAATTCAAAAGGAGAAATTATATCCATTAAAGTTGCATTTACAAATAAAGGTGGAAGTTCTGGAGCTACTGAAATTAGTGGTTCAAAACCAATTCAATCTTTTTGTTTTTTTATAAATGGTGATGAGATGGGATTTAAAGAATTGAAAAAATCTAAAAACAATGAGAATGTCATAGTTTCAAAATACCCTATAACTGATTTAACTGTTAAAACTTCAAATGCATTAAAATCACTTAAAATTACTGACAAAGACATTTATATTGATGGTGTAAAAACTACTAGTAATGAAATTTCGGAATTAGACCCAAATGCTATAGAAAAAGTAGAAGTGAATAACTTTGAAAATAATGTTAAAATTACCACGAAAACAATTAATATATCAACGTCTAAAATTAATCCTGACCCAATAATTTACCTTAATGATAAAGAGATTTCTAAAGACGAAATGGATAAAATTGATGTGAAAACTATTAAATCAGTTGATGTAAAAAAAGGAAAATCAAATGGAGAAATTAGAATTGTATCAAAGAAAAATAATTCAATTGAAGATGCTGAAATTGTTCTCGATAACAAAGTGATTTCTAAAGAAGATTTAAACAAATTAGATAAAAATGAAATCGAATCCGTTAATATTAAAAATAATAATGGTAAAAGGTCCATTGAAATACAGAAGAAAAGTGCTAAAACTATTGGTGATAATTCCTTGAAAGAAGTAAGATATGTTGAAAGAACCGATGAAGTAAAAGAAGAATTAACCAAAGCAAAAATGGAATTAGAAAAAGCAAAAGCTGAAATTGAAAAGGCAAAAGCTGAAATTGAAAAACTAAAATCAAACAACAAAAAGTAATAACTCAAATAAAATCCCGATACTATCGGGATTTTATTGTTATAAATATAATGCTCTACTTTTAAAATGGTTTTTAATTTCTACTCTTTAGTGTTTTAAAAAAATTCCACTTTTAAATATGGGTTTGCTGCAGTAGTTTTTTGTCTTGTATTGGTAAGACTAGTTATTATCACATTCTTATTGTACTATTATTTTTAATTTAGCTTCATCGTGCTCTTTGAAAGCATTAGATGATTCTAATAACAGTTCTAATTCTTCCAACGTACCTGCATTTAAGGTTGCACTAAATTCTTGTGCACGCTGTAACATTTTTATATAAGCCAAGGGGTCTTGTTGCCTTGTTAATCTTCTTAATGCACCTAAATAATCGTCTCGATATACTGTAGGAATTATGATTCTAGTTTGTTCTGCTTTTACTAATTCAGCGTTCATCATTACTCTGGCAATTCTTCCATTACCATCTAAAAATGGGTGAATTTCACTAACCATAAACATAATATAAGCTGCTTTTGCAAATGGGTCTGTAAGTGCTTTGTAATAATCAAAACCTTTTATTAAAGTTCCTTTTACTAATTCAAAATCCACAAAAAACGTTTCACCCGCACGGTTGTTTTTATCTTTAAATACACCCGGCATTTTTGATGTTCTAGCCTCCAATAGCAATCGGTGTCTGTATTGAAGAATATCTACGAACTCCTCAGGTTTAGATGGCGTAATATTCATTTCAACTTTACTACTGACCAATTTATACGTTCCCAATATGTCGTGAGAATCTTCATCTCGATTGAACATTGGTGTATCGGTTTCGATGATGTTTTTGGCCTCCTCTACTTCAAATCGGGTTCCTTCTATATAATTTGAAAAATAGGATTCAAAAAAAGCAAAATTTTTGAAAGCAGTGTTGGAAGTGTTTTTATCAATTACGTTTTTAAATTCTCTTTGTTTTAATTCTAAAAATAGTATTTCAAACAAATCTATTCTGGATTGGTCATATGGATTTCCAAATGCTCGAGCAATTGCCCGTGGCGATGATAATATTTTGGAAGGCTGAGTGGATAATAACGCACTGATAAGTTTGTTTAATTTTTCAAACTCTTTTTGCATACCCAATTTCTCGGCGATTGCTTTTGCATTATCTCTAATCTGATTTAGTCCCTCTTCCCCTTTTACTTGTGCGATTTTTTCTAGTTTATTTTCTAATTCAGAAATTGATATCGTTTTAGATTCTGGACCTGTTTTTCTTGATGATTGAAGATTTTCTAAAAAAGCTCTTTCTTGCTGCGAAACAAATAGTTCTCCTGAGAATGAATTATCGCCTTCAATTGCTCCAATACCTTCCATAAAACGAATTGTTATTCCAGGTAATTCAATTTTTTTGGTATAGGTATAGGTAACAAATATTTGACCTGTGGTGGTAGGTTTAAATTCAATTGCAGAACGATGACTTAATAGTGAGCCAGGATATAAATTACCAAGAATAGAAAAAATATTCCTTTTGATAATAACCTCATCGGTATCAACAAAATTAGAAGTGAAAATACGAGGAGCAATTTTTTTAATTTTACCGGTGTTTTCAAGCAAAGCAATTTGCTTTCTTACTTTTTTATCACTCGAAGAATAAATAATTTCTTGTAGGTGCGTTGGGATATAATTTTCCATTAGTTCTACTTTATGTAAGCAAAACTATACTTTATTTTCCACTAAAATGTTATTTTTGGGCTTTTTTTTCCATTATAAACGAAATAAGTTTTAAAAAGTAGGGTGTAATGTACATAAACACATCAATATAATCAAAATTGATTTTTTAAGAAAAAACAATAATTTAAATAAAAAAAAGTTTAAATTGCACTCGAAATTTAATTCAAAAACAGTACACAAAACAGTACACCAAACCGAACACCATTTTTATAGAAATCATCTTTTTTGGCATATAAAAGGGGTCAAAAATCGAGTAAAAACTCAATTCATAACCCTGAGGTCGGGAGTTCAAATCTCCCTCTCGCTACAACAAAAAGTCCAGTTTTATGACTGGGCTTTTTTATTTAAATTTTATTATCTCAATTATAGTTTATATTACTATTTTTACTAAAAAAATAAAAACTATGAAAAAAATTTTTACTCTAACCATTGCATTGTCACTATTTCTTATCTCATGTACAAGTAATGAAAGTGAAGTATCGTCAGAAGTAGGATTGCTTTGTGTTCAAAAAGTTCAGAAAAATTCAAGTGGTACTACTATTAGAGAGACGAATTTTAATTACAATGGAAACAAAATTGTGAATGCAATAACAAATTTTAATAATTCTATCATTGAAAACAAGTATTATTATACAGAAGATTTAATTACAAAAATTGATTCCTATGAAAACAATATTTTACTAATAACTCATAACTTTACTTATAATTCTCAACAAAATCTAATCCAACATGTTTTAATTGACCACCTTAATAATGAAGGATCAAAATTTGTTTATAATTACATTAACGACATGTCGATTACCGAATATATATATGAAGGAGATTTATTAAATCAAAATCAATTAACTCAAACAGCAAGCATATTGCTTACAAAAACTAACGGTGAAATAACAACGTTTAGACATCAAGTAAATGGTTCATCATACTCTAGTGTAAGTAATTTTTTTTATGATTCTAAAAATAATTACATGAAGAATGTATTGGGTTATGGAAAATTAACTTTGCTTGCTGGAACAAATTATTCATGGGAAACTTATAAACATGATAGTAATTATTGTTCTCAAAATGTAACTCAATTACAAAGTAGTACTATTAGTGGTAATCAAAGGAATATTAATTCACTTTATACCTATAATTCAAATAATTACCCAATCTCAGAAACTGAAACACATACCCTAGGGGCTACAAGTTATACAAATAACTATTGGTATTATTATAATTAAATATCAATTGTGTATAAATTAATTATAAAGCTACAAAAAAAGTCCAGTTTCACAACTGGGCTTTTTTATTTAAATTGATTTTTCATTTCTAAATACGGATGGAGTCCTGTTATTCTTTTTTAAAAATACTCTATTAAAATAACTCAGCGTTTCAAATCCGCATTCAAAAGAAATTTGGCTGATTGTTTTATCCGTTTGCAACAACAATCGAGCCGCTTCATTAATTCTGATTTCATTCAGATAATCGGAATAGGTTTTTCCAGTTGCTTTTTTGAAAAACTTACAAAAATTACTTTCGGTCAAATAGATTTGGTTGGCCACTTGCTTCAAACTTATTGCAGTATTGAAATTCTTTTGAATAAACAAACAAACTTCATTGATGCGCATTTCGCTTTTCTTTGATACAATCGTGTGAAAAGTATTTGGAGCAATTAACTTGTATTTGGTTTGAGACAACGCATGCAACACCGAAATTAATTTTAGGATTTTATCCATTCCGTCTAATTCAGTCAGTGTCTTAATTGAATCAACCAATTTTGAATTGGCATCAAATGATATTCCTCTAATCGAATTATCAAACAGTGTTTTAATTTGCTCTGCTTCATCAAATCCTAAAAAAGCAACAATAAATTCTTTTGAAAACTGAATGACTATCGCTTCAAATGGTTCGTTATCGATGGCTTTTCCTGTCCAGGTATGTGGCAAATTAGGGCCCAACAAAACCAAATCGCCGTCTTTATAATTTTCATAGGTATTGCCAACAATTCGATAGCCATTTCCTTTTACAATGTAAGTCAATTCATATTCGGGATGGTAATGCCATTTGAATTCAAAAAAAGGAACTTGAAAACGGTACGCATAAAAACTCGATGTCCCTTTTTGTGATTTAATATCTTCAAATACAGCTTTCATGGTTTATTATTAACTTAATTTGTAAAATTATTACAAATATAATTCAATATAGTATCATAAATTGACAATTAAATGTTAAATGAACGAATAACTAATTACTAGTTTTGGATAAATTAATTAACTGAATAAAAGCTTGATACGATGCAAACTATTCCCAATTCAATAAAAGAGTACCTTGACACTCCCTATTCACTTAACCAAGATCAAATTGATTTTTATCAAAAGAATCGTTTTATCAAATTAAAAGAAGTGCTTAACCAAGAAACAGTTGCGTTTTTTAATCAAGTCATTTCCGATCAAGTGAATGCAATGAATCAGGAGCAAACGGCGCTTGAAGATCGAACTACATATGGAAAAGCATTTTTGCAATTATTCAATTTATGGCTAGAAAATACTTTAATTAAAGACTTAATATACAGCAAACGATTAGCAAGAATTGCATCGGAATTAATGGAAGTAAATGGCGTTCGATTGTATCATGACCAAGCTTTATTTAAAGAAGGTGGCGGCGGAATCACTCCATGGCATGCAGACCAATATTATTGGCCACTAGAAACCGACAAAACAGTTACTGCTTGGATTCCCCTTCAAGAAACGCCTTTCAACATGGGGCCTTTAGAATTTAGTGCGGGAAGTCATGTTATTGTTGAAGGACGCGAACTAGCCATAAGCGATGAAAGCGAAGAAATATTAGACAGAAAATTACGCGTAACCGATTTCAATCATGTTATTGAAGCCTTTGACTTGGGTGAAATTAGCTTCCATTCGGGTTGGGTTTTTCATAGAGCGGGAGCCAATACCACTAACGAAATGCGAAAAGTAATGACCATTATTTATATGGATAAAGATATGATTTTGAAAAATCCAGAAAACTCCAATCAAGAACACGATTGGAAAACCTGGTGCCCAGGAGCAAAGATTGGGGAAATCATAAACACCCCGATTAACCCACTTTTATACTCGAAATAATATATGAAAATCAAATTTCTTTGCACCTATTGGGGAAGCGAAAACTTAACTGCTAAACAATTTTTAGACAGCGTTATTCAGATTGGTTATGAAGGTGTGGAAATTAATTTTCCAGAGGAGGATTCATTTATTGAAGAATTCCTAAGTGAACTAAAAATAATTAGAGAAACTAAAAACACGGATTTCATTTTTATTGCGCAGCAAGTTTTACCAAACAAAGCAGAAACTGTGGAGGAATATTGTATTAGACTCCAACAACGATTAGAATTTCTAACAAAATTGAAACCTAATTTCATCAATTCACATACCGGAAAAGATTTTTTTGAATTTAGTGAAAACTGCAAAATCATTGAACTTACCGAACAAATTGCTAGAGAATCGGGAATTCCGATTTGGCATGAAATTCACCGAGGCCGATTTTCATTTCATTTAAAAACCCTTCACAAGTACTTGGATATTTTTCCGAAAATGAAATTAATTGCTGATTTTTCTCATTTTTGTGTGGTCTCCGAAAGCAATTTGGAAGACCAAAAAGAATTGTTAGAACGCGTACTTCCAAATATTAAGCACATTCATGCGCGTGTTGGATTTGAACAAAGTCCGCAGGTGAACAACCCATTTGCACCCGAGTGGGAAAATCATTTGAATAGGTACATGAATTGGTGGAAGAGAATTATCGAAATTAAAAGCAATCAAAACGCCGAATACATTTCAATTACACCCGAATTTGGTCCTTTTCCTTATATGCCGCAAGAGCCTTTTACTTTGAAGCCTTTATCCAATCAATGGGAAGTCAATTTAGAAATGAAAAATTATTTACAACAAAATCTGTAACCCAATGAGTTTGGAAAAAAGTACCAAAAGGATATTTATTAGTGTGCTGACTTTACTAAGCATTTCGAATGGAACTGCTCAAAACAATTCCAAGTTTGTAAACACCTTTATAGGAACCGACGGCACAGGTCATACTTTTCCAGGGCCTTCTCTACCCTTTGGCATGGTTCAACCTGGGCCCGACAATAACATTGAAGGCTGGAATCACACGAGCGGCTACCAATATAAAAACACACTACTTTTAGGCTTTTCGCAAACGCGATTTAGTGGAACGGGTATTGGAGAAATGGGTACCATTTTGTTGCTTCCATTCCATGACGAAAATTCAAAACTTAAAAATAGTTATTATAAAAGCAGTGAAAAATCCTCAGTTGGTTATTACACACTTACCAAAAAAGACGGTATTAAAGTTGAGCTGACTTGCTCCGAAAGAGTGGCCTTTCATAAATACACCTACCCCACTCAAAAAGCAAAATTACTACTCGATTTTCAACACGGATTTCATTTTTTAAATGACAGTTTGGTATTGGAAAGCGACATTAAAATAGAAAATGCAACCACAATTTCTGGGTATTGCAAAACCAAAGGCTGGGTGACAAAAAAATACTTCTTTACAGTAGAATTTGAAACACCCTACAGCACAATCAAAGAACTTGCTAAAGAAAAGAATCAAAACGCACCGAAATATATTTTAGATTTTGATTTAGC
>CAMDSN010000079.1 GCA_945907225.1 Flavobacterium psychrophilum
TACCGGTTATGCAAGAAGCAATCGACATCTTAAACGGATTTGACATCGAGACAGAAGTAGACATTGTATCGGCTCACAGAACTCCAGAAAAATTATTTGAGTTTAGCACAAAAGCACACACAAAAGGCATTTCAGTTATAATAGCTGGCGCTGGTGGTGCTGCACATTTACCCGGAATGGTCGCATCTATGTCTCCACTCCCTGTTATTGGTGTTCCAGTAAAATCGAGTAATTCTATAGACGGTTGGGATTCTATTTTGTCCATTCTCCAAATGCCTAGTGGCGTACCTGTAGCAACTGTTGCTTTAAATGGCGCAAAAAACGCAGGGATTTTGGCTGCCCAAATCATAGGGAGTCACGATAAATGCGTACTCGATAAAATCATTTTATACAAAGAGGGATTAAAAGACGCAGTGAATAAATCATCGGATGAAATGAAAAAATAAATATTACACAGAGATACACAAGGATAAAAGAGATACACAAAGTAATCTCTGTGAAACTCTGTAAAATAAACACCATGAAAATCTTAACACAAAAATTCAACACCAAACATAACACGGCACCTTTTAGCCAAATAAAAATAGAAGATTACCAACCTGCTTTCGAAGAAAATATAGCAAAAGCAAGAGCCGAAATAGATGCCATTACCAATAATCCTGAAGCACCAACTTTCGAAAATACAATCGAAGCTTTGGATTATTCTGGTGAAAATTTAGACCGATTATCTTCTATTTTCTTTAACCTTAATTCTGCTGAAACCTCTGACGAAATGCAAAAAATTGCACAGGATGTTTCTCCTCTATTAACAGCTTTTAGTAATGATATTGCTTTAAATGAGAAATTATTCAAACGTGTAAAAGCAGTTCACGAACAAAAAAACAAATTAAATTTATCCCCGGAACAAGGCATGTTATTGGATAAAAAATTCAAAAGTTTTTCCAGAAATGGAGCTTTACTTAATGAAGAAGATAAATTAAAATTACGAGAAATTGACACCGAATTAGCGCAGCTAAAACTTACTTTTGGCGAGAATGTTTTGGCAGAAACAAATAATTACGAACTGCATATAACCGATCCTAATGAAATAATTGGATTGCCAGATGGGAGCATTGAAGCTGCTGCAACTTTGGCTAAATCAAAGAACAAAGATGGATGGTTATTTACTTTAGATTATCCTAGTTACATTCCTTTTGTTACTTATGCAACCAATAGAAAAGTAAGAAAGAAAATTGCCATTGCAGCAGGAAAAAAAGCATTTCAAAATAACGAATACGACAATCAAACCATTACATTAAGAATTGCAAATCTGCGTTTTGAACGTGCAAATTTATTGGGGTATCAATCGCATTCAAATTTTGTTTTAGAAGAACGAATGGCACAAAATCCTGAAAAAGTAAATACGTTTCTGAATGATTTATTAAACAAAGCAAAACCTGCAGCTGAAAAAGAATTTGCCAAATTAACTGCTTTTGCCAAAGAATTAGATGGGATTGAACAACTTGAAAAATGGGATGGGGCTTATTATTCTGAAAAACTCAAACAAAAATTATTTGATTTTGATGATGAACTCTTAAAACCTTATTTCAAGTTAGAAAATGTTTTAGAGGGTGCTTTTTTGATTGCAGAAAAATTATTTGACATCAAATTTAAAAAGGTTGATGATATCGACATCTACCACAAAGACGTTTCAACTTATGAAGTTTTAGACGACAAAAACGAATTAGTTGCTGTTTTTTACGCTGATTTTTTTCCAAGAAAAGGAAAACGAAACGGTGCATGGATGACTTCGTTTAAGCCACAATATATTCAGAATGGCATTAATCAGAGACCTCATGTTTCAATTGTGTGTAATTTTACACCTCCAACCGAAAGTAAGCCATCGCTTCTCACCTTTAATGAAGTTACAACATTGTTCCATGAATTTGGTCATGCGTTGCATGGAATTTTAGCCAATACAACCTACCCAAGTTTATCCGGCACCTCCGTTTATTGGGATTTTGTAGAATTACCGAGCCAGGTAATGGAAAACTGGTGTTATGAACCTGAGGCATTGGCGTTGTTTGCCAAACATTATAAAAGTGGAGATATCATTCCGCAACAATATGTAGAAAAAATTAAAGAGAGTGCAAGTTTTCATGAAGGCATGGCTACAATGAGACAATTAAGTTTCGGAATTTTAGACATGGCTTTTCATAGTAACAATCCGAATCAAATAACAAACGTGAAAGCGTTTGAAAAGAAAGCTTTTGAAGGGATAAGTTTATATCCCGATGTTGATGAAAATTGCATGAGTGTCTCGTTTTCACATATTTTTCAAGGCGGCTATTCTTCTGGATATTATAGCTATAAATGGGCAGAAGTTTTAGATGCAGATGCATTCGCTTATTTTCATGAAAATGGGATCTTCAATAAAGAAATCGCTAAAAAATTTAAGAATAATATACTTTCAAAAGGAGGAACTGAATTGCCTATGGAACTTTATAAACGTTTTCGGGGACAAGAACCAAAACCTGAAGCATTGTTAAAAAGAGCAAAACTTTTATAAAATAAGAACAATTTAAATTTCTTATTCTGTGATAGAGTTTCTACTCAAATATAATTAAGAAAATCAACCAAAAAATTGGAATGCTTTCAACCCAGAAACTAGTGTAGTATTGATTCTTTTTGTTACCACTAGAGAAGTGAATAAATAAAAAAGAAATTAAACCAACAAATAAGGTGGCGTAACTAAAAGTGGACTTAAAAAATTCGCACAACACAAAAGTTAATACCATAAAAATTCCAATTTTTTTCGATTTTTCAATTCCATATTTTTGTGCAACCGTGTTTAAAGTGATTTCGTCTACTTTTAAATCCTGAATCTCAAAAGGAATAAGCCATGCGATTGCGATTAAAAATCGCTGCAAAAAAATAATAAAAAGATCTAAATCAGAAACGTTTTGCGATACTAGAGGAATAAATACAGTAACAATAGAAACACAGAAACTTACCGTAAATAGCTTTATAAAAGTAAACTTCCTTAAAAAAGGATAAAACAAAACTATAATCCCAGTCAACAATAAGTTAATTTGAGTGTAAGGAGTTGCATAAAAAAAACAAAATATAAAGCCGACAGCAACCAAAAAAGTGGTGATGAGAATAGGTTTATAAAACCCAAAAATTATTAATCTATTCAAAAAAAAATTATAATACTTGAGCAAGTTATAACATAAAATAGTGCCAAAAAAAACCAGGAATGAATACTCTTTTTCATAGGGAATTCCACATGAAATAAGTGTCACATATTGCAGACACAATACAGCAAATCCAACATGTATTGACGCGTGAATGTAAAAATGAAAAAGCTGTTTTAAAATGCTCATCAAACAAAATTAACGAATATGTTAATAAAACTGTTTTTTAGTTGAAAAATTATGAGAATAATTAGGTTTTGTTTAGCGCCGAATAACAACTTTAATAAGTACTTTTGCTTACTTAAAAAGTGTTTAATCACTTAATAAAAGTTAGATGATAATGAAAAGAAATTCATTTGCAATTCGCCACATTGGGCCTAGTGAAAGCGACCTAAATCATATGTTTAAGACCATTGGTGTTGAAAATTTTGATCAATTAATTTTTGAAACCATCCCTAGCAATATTCGTTTAAAAAACGAATTGAATCTAGACAAACCAATGACTGAATATGAATATTTATTACATATTCAAGAATTAGGAATGAAAAATAAAGTTTTTAAATCTTATATTGGTTTAGGATATCATCCTGCAATTGTTCCAGCGGTAATTCAAAGAAATGTTTTTGAAAACCCGGGATGGTACACGGCTTATACGCCTTACCAAGCTGAAATTGCTCAAGGTCGCTTAGAAGCTATTCTAAATTATCAAACAACTATTATCGAGCTAACAGGTATGGAAATTGCTAATGCATCCCTTTTAGATGAGGGAACTGCTGCTGCAGAAGCAATGTCGCTATTATTCGACGTTCGTACTCGTGATCAAAAGAAAAATAATATTTCTAAATTTTTTGTCTCTGAAGAAATTTTACCTCAAACTTTATCGGTTCTTCAAACACGTTCCACTCCTATTGGTGTTGAATTAGTGGTTGGAAATCATGAATCTTTTGATTTTTCTACAGAATTTTTTGGAGCTATCTTACAATATCCAGGAAAATTTGGCCAAGTACATGACTATGCCGGTTTTATCGCAAAAGCGCACGATAAAGAGATTAAAGTAGCAGTTGCTGCCGATATTTTATCTTTAGTAAAGCTAAAATCTCCGGGTGAAATTGGGGCTGATGTTGTTGTTGGAACCTCACAACGTTTCGGCATTCCGATGGGTTATGGCGGACCCCATGCTGCTTTTTTCGCTACTAAAGATGAACATAAACGTTCGATGCCAGGAAGAATCATTGGTGTAACTATTGATGCCAACGGAAATCGCGCCTTGAGAATGGCATTAGGAACTCGTGAGCAACACATCAAACGTGAAAAAGCAACCTCCAATATTTGCACGGCTCAAGTTTTATTGGCTGTAATGGCAGGTATGTATGCAGTATTTCATGGTCCAAAAGGATTGAAATATATTGCTAACAAAGTTCATGCTTCTGCAGTAACATTATCAGATGCATTAAATAAATTGGGTGTTTATAATGTAAACACTTCTTTCTTTGACACTATTTCAGTAAAAGCAGATGCTTCAAAAGTGAAAACCGTTGCAGAAAAACATGAAGTTAATTTCTTTTATGTAGATGAACAAACAATTTCTATAGCTGTAAACGAAACAACTTCAATTTCAGATTTGAACCAAATTATTACCATTTTTGCGGAAGCAACTGGAAAAGACAGTTTCAAAGTTTCTGAATTATCTTCAACAAATAATATCCCGAATTCATTAGAAAGAACATCGACATTCTTAACGCATGATGTTTTTAACAATCATCATTCTGAAAGTCAGTTGATGCGTTATATCAAAAAATTAGAACGCAAAGATTTATCGCTAAATCACTCCATGATTTCTCTCGGATCTTGCACAATGAAATTGAATGCCGCAGCCGAAATGCTTCCATTATCAATGGCCTACTGGAATAACATTCACCCATTTGCTCCATTAGATCAGACCGAAGGTTATCAAATAATGCTTAAAAAATTAGAGCACCAATTAAATAAAATAACCGGATTTGCAGGAACAACTTTACAACCTAATTCAGGCGCACAAGGAGAATATGCAGGTTTGATGGCAATTCGTGCTTATCATTTATCTCGTGGTGATCATCACAGAAATGTGTGTTTGATTCCATCATCAGCTCACGGAACCAATCCAGCTTCGGCGGCTATGGCAGGAATGCAAATTATCGTAACCAAAACAATGGAAAACGGGAACATCGACATTGAAGATTTGAGAGCAAAAGCCATCGAACATGCAGCTAATTTATCAGCATTAATGGTGACTTATCCATCAACTCATGGTGTTTTTGAAAGTGCTATTTGTGAAATCACAGAACTCATTCACGAAAATGGTGGTTTAGTTTATATGGATGGAGCGAATATGAATGCACAAGTAGGTTTGACAAATCCTGCTACAATTGGCGCCGATGTTTGTCACTTAAACTTACACAAAACATTCGCTATTCCGCATGGTGGCGGTGGACCAGGTGTTGGACCAATTTGTGTAAACGAAAAATTAGTTCCGTTTTTACCAACCAATCCAATCATTCCTACAGGAGGAGATCAAGCGATTACTGCTATTTCTGCTGCGCCTTTTGGTTCAGCATTAGTTTGCTTAATTTCTTATGGATATATATGTATGTTGGGTGCAGAAGGTGTTACTGATGCTACAAAATATGCAATTTTGAATGCTAATTATATGAAAACGCGTTTAGAATCCCACTATCCTGTTTTATATTCAGGTGAAATGGGAAGAGCTGCACACGAAATGATTTTAGATTGCAGAGCTTTTAAAGAAAAAGGAATTGAAGTTACCGATATTGCAAAACGACTAATGGATTATGGTTTCCACGCTCCTACAGTATCATTCCCTGTAGCAGGAACTTTGATGATTGAACCAACAGAATCAGAAGATTTAGGCGAACTAGATCGTTTTTGTGATGCTATGATTTCTATCAGAAAAGAAATTGAAGCAGCAACTAAAGAGGAAACTAACAATGTGTTACACAACGCACCACATACTTTAAATATGTTAACTGCTGATACTTGGGTTTTCCCATACACTAGAGAACAAGCAGCATATCCTTTAGGATACGTAGCAGAAAATAAATTTTGGCCGAGCGTTCGTCGTGTGGATGATGCTTATGGTGATCGAAATTTAGTTTGTTCTTGTGCTCCTATTGAAGCTTATATGTAAAAAAGTAATTAGTAATTAGTGATTAGATAATCATAAAACAAGAAGTGTCATTTTTTGTTCTAAATCAAGTAATAATGAATGATATTCAAAACCAAGACGACTTGTATTTACTCGTAGATAAGTTTTATAAAAAACTACTCGCTGATAATTCAATAAATTATATTTTTACTGATGTTGTTAAGATTAAAATCGAAGAGCACCTCCCTATTTTAGTCACATTTTGGTCACAAGTTATTTTAGGAACTGGGGGATACCATAATAATTTAACAAAAATTCACTTGGATGTAAATGCTAAAGAATACCTTTCCCCTAAACTGTTTGAAATTTGGTTG
The DNA here is from genome assembly GCA_945907225.1 of Flavobacterium psychrophilum. Taxonomy (GTDB): domain Bacteria; phylum Bacteroidota; class Bacteroidia; order Flavobacteriales; family Flavobacteriaceae; genus Flavobacterium; species Flavobacterium psychrophilum_Q. The sequence goes on from CAMDSN010000079.1 coordinate 6,693, forward strand.
GGACACTTTAACACTTCTGTAGATGAAAATTTTGAAGGCGTTAAAGCCCAAGAAATAAAAAAACAAGCTTCAGAAATTGGGAGTATCCTACAAATAAAAATAACCCAATAAATTCAGAAAAAATACATTTTATTCAAATTAAATTGTCAATTTTAGAGATATTAATAATTTTCATTCTTAATTCATTTTTTTACATCATTCTTAAGCCCTTTTTAATTAAATTCGTTTAAATCTTATATAAAATGAATATCAAAATAACAGGTTCCGGAAGTTATATTCCAACTAAAGTAGTTTCAAACAAAGATTTTTCTGAACATGTTTTTTTAAATGAAGACGGAACTCCTTTCCCGCAAACAAACGATGTAATCACTCAAAAATTCGAGGGAATAACTGGAATTCAAGAACGAAGATATGTTACTGACAATCAAATAACTTCAGACATTGGAACAATTGCTGCTAAAAAAGCAATTGAAGATGCCAATTTAGATCCAGAAACGTTAGATTATATCATTTTTGCTCACAATTTTGGAGATGTAAAAAAGGATGCAGTTCAATGTGATTTAATGCCAAGTTTGGCTAGCAGGGTTAAACATAATCTACAGATAAAAAATCCAAAATGTGTTGCCTATGACATGCTATTTGGTTGTCCTGGATGGGTTGAAAGTGTGATTCAAGCGCAAGCTTTCATTAAAGCTGGTATGGCAAAAAAATGCTTAGTCATTGGTGCAGAAACTTTATCTAGGGTTATTGATCCACACGATCGAGATTCTATGATTTATTCTGATGGCGCAGGAGCTATAATAGTTGAAAGTTGTGAAGGTCAAAAC
>CAMDSN010000080.1 GCA_945907225.1 Flavobacterium psychrophilum
TGGTGGTAAAGCCGATGAAGTGCATAATATCTATGGACACAATTGGGCAAAACTAATCGCCGATGGTTATAAAAAAGATTTTCCAACACAAAGACCTTTTATTTTAATGCGTGCAGGATATTCGGGTTCACAGCGTTTTGGAATGGTGCCTTGGAGTGGAGATGTGAGCAGAAGTTGGGGCGGATTGCAAAGCCAAATGGAAATTGCCCTTCAAATGGGAATGCAAGGGCTAGGTTATATGCACTCTGACCTTGGCGGATTTGCAGGCGATTATTTTGACAACGAATTGTATTTGCGTTGGTTGCAATATGGTGTTTTCAATCCGATATTCCGTCCGCATGCTCAAGAGGATGTTGCTTCGGAAGTAGCTCGAAAAGATATTGCAACAATGGCTGCAGCCAAAAAACAAGTGGAATTGCGCTACCAATTGATCCCGTATAATTACACTTTGTCTTTCGATAACAATCAAAAAGGAACACCCTTAATGCGTCCGCTATTTTTTGAAGAACCGAACAACAATAGTTTGACATCTTTAGCTGGAAGCTACTTTTGGGGAAATGACTTTTTAATAACTCCAATAACAAAAGCCGGTGTGACTTCAACTGAAATCTACTTTCCAAAAAGCAGCAATTGGTTCGATTTTTATACGAATGAAAAACACAATGCAGGAACTACTGACACCGTGAAAGTCAACGAAGATTACATTCCAACTTTCGTTCGAGGCGGAAGTTTTATTCCTATGATAGAAACGATTCAGAATACGTCAAGCTATTCGATAGATAACTTTAAACTGCATTATTATTTTGATGAAAGCGTAGCCCATTCTACGGGAATGTTGTATAATGATGATGGCGTGACGCCCAATGCATTTGAAAAAGAGCAATACGAAGCAGTACACTTTTCTAGTAATACTAGCGCAAAATCACTAATGATAAAAATCGCTACTGTTTCGGGAAGAAATTATACTTCAAAGAATAAAAATGTTTCTGTATTTATCCATAACATCTCAAACAAGGCAAAACGAATATTTGTCAATGGTCAGGAACAGGTTTACAAGAGATTTTCAGAACCGATTCAGGTAAATGTTAATGCGACAATAGGACCTCTTTCAGAAATTAAAATCGAATACTAAAAAAATGAAAAAAATAAACTTCATTCTAATAATTGCATCTCTTTTCAGCGGAGCAACTTTTGCTCAAACTAAAAAGTCTTTAACTCCGAAAACCCCATTCATTTGGGAAAGTGCCAATGTCTATTTCATCGTTACCGACCGATTCAATAATGGTGACAAAACTAACGATCAAACCTATAACCGAAATAAACCAACCGGAAAGTTGCGTGGTTTTGAAGGTGGCGATATTCGTGGAATTATCCAAAAATTAGACGAAGGGTATTTTACTAATTTAGGAATCAACGTTATTTGGATGACGCCAATAGTTGAGCAAATTCATGATGGTGTAGACGAAGGAACCGGATTTACGTATGGTTTTCATGGCTATTGGACAAGAGATTGGACGTCAATGGATCCGAGTTTTGGAACACGAAAAGATTTAACCGAATTAGTTCAAAAAGCTCACGCACTTGGCATCAGAATTATGCTAGATGCTGTTATTAATCACACTGGACCTGTAACTCCAGAGGATTCTGTTTATCCGAATGATTGGGTGCGTACTGCTCCTAAATGTACCTATAAATCTTATGATACCTATATCAATTGTACGCTAGTAGAAAACCTTCCGGATGTTTTGACTGAAAGTAATGAAAATGTCGAACTGCCTTCCTCTTTAACAAACAAATGGAAAAAAGAAGGTCGCTATGATAAAGAAGTAGCTTCACTAGATGCATTTTTCAAAAAAACGGGTTATCCAAGAGCACCTAAATATTATATCATGAAATGGCTTACAGATTACATCACCGACTTCGGAATTGATGGCTACCGAGTAGATACTGTAAAGCATACAACAGAAGATGTTTGGGCAGATTTTAGAAAAGTGTGTGACATGAAATTTGCTGAATTTAAAAAAAAGAATCCAAAAAAAGTAATGGATAATAGTCCGTTTTTTATGATTGGGGAAGTCTATGGATACACTATAGGGGGTAAAAATATATATGATTTTGGCGATAAAAAAGTCGACTATTTTAAACATGGTTTTTCATCCTTAATTAACTTTGATTTTAGAAATGAAGCCAAAATGAACTACGAAGAATTGTTTTCTAAATATTCCAACATCTTGCAAAATGATTTAAAAGGTAATACAGTGATGAATTATGTTTCGTCTCATGATGATAGCTATCCGTTTGATAAAAAACGTGAAAAAACTTTTGAAAGCGGTACTAAATTATTATTAGCACCAGGAATTTCTCAGGTTTATTATGGTGACGAAAGTGCTCGTTCTCTTGATATTGAAGGCACGCAAGGTGACGCCACTTTACGTTCGAATATGAATTGGAATGGAATTTTAAATGATTCAACAACTAAAGATAATTTACTACATTGGCAAAAATTAGGTGTTTTTAGAAAAAACCATCCGTCTGTTGGTGCTGGAGTGCATAATCAAATTAGTGCTTCTCCATATGTATTTAGCAGAACGTTTATCAAAGGGAAATATTCCGATAAAGTTGTGGTAGGTTTGGACTTACCTGTAGGAGAAAAAAGCATTCTAGTTGGAACAACTTTCTCTAATGGAACTAAACTAAAAGATGCTTATTCAGGAAAAACGACTTCGGTTGTTAAAAATATTGTGAAGCTAACTACGGAATTTAATATTGTACTATTAGAAAAAATTTAAATGAATTCAAATTTCGATATAATCATTGTTGGTGGTGGTGCAGCCGGTTTCTTTACAGCAATAAATTGTGTTGAAAAAAATCCTAAACTAAAAGTAGCCATACTCGAAAGAGGCAAAATTGTATTGGAAAAAGTCCGTATTTCAGGTGGTGGTCGCTGCAACGTTACCCATGCTTGTTTTGTGCCAAATGATTTAGTGAAGTTTTATCCGCGTGGCGAAAAAGAACTGCGAGGGCCATTTCATCAGTTTTGTTCGGGCGATACTATTGATTGGTTTGAGAAGCATGGCATTGAACTTAAAATTGAAGATGACGGAAGAATGTTCCCTGTTTCGGATAATTCACAAACGATTATTGACTGCTTTATTTCGGCTACACAAAAACTGGGAATTCAAATAGTAACAGGTCAAAGTGTACAATCCATTTTCAAAGCGGAAGACTATTGGAAAGTAGAAACAAATCACGAGACTTTTGCCTGTCAAAAACTCATTATGACCACAGGCAGCAATCCAAAAATTTGGGACATGCTTGCCCAACTTGGTCATACTGTTGTTTCGCCAGTTCCTTCCCTATTTACTTTTAATATAAAAGATTCCCGAATTAAAGATTTAATGGGGCTTTCGGCTTTCGCCAAAGTAAAAGTGAAAGACACTAAACTCGAAGCTTCAGGGCCATTATTAATCACACATTGGGGAATGTCGGGTCCGGGAATATTAAGATTATCTGCTTGGGGCGCACGGGAATTATTTGACAAACATTATCAATTTATAATTCAGGTGAATTGGCTTAACAAAGTCACTTTTGAAGAAGCAATGAATACATTAAAATTTTTAAAACAAGAACACGCCAAAAAAGCAGTAAGCAAAAAGTCGCCCTTTGATTTGGCTGACGTCAGATTCGCTGGTGCTCGGGTGCCAAATCGCCTTTGGGAAAGTTTGGTTTTAGCTTCGGAAATTGATGGCAATACAAAATGGGCAGATCTATCTAAACCACAACTCACTAATTTATCCCATCAACTCACTAATGGAGAATTTCAGGTCAATGGCAAAAGTACTTTCAAAGAAGAATTTGTTACGGCGGGCGGCATTGATTTAAAGGAAATCAATTTCAAAACCATGGAAAGCAAATTGCATGAAAACCTCTTTTTTGCTGGCGAAATTGTAAATATTGATGCGATTACTGGCGGATTTAATTTCCAAAATGCATGGACCACTGGGTTTATTGTTGCAAATACAATTTCAAATTAAAAATACAATTTCAAAACTCATTTGATTTTTTGTAACTTTGATAATCAATACTGAAATTATGGAAACCATTCGTGTTCAATTTGAACCAAAAATAAAAGCTAAATTATTAGAGTTGTTACAAGTTTTTTCAACAGAAGACCTTCATATTATTCAGGAGGATCCTTTTTTTGAACAAAATAAAAAAAAGTTAGTTGCTGAATTGACCAAAATTGAAAACGGAACGGCTAAATACTCCTCTTTTGATGAATTAAATTTAGTTTTAGAAAAACGAATTTCAAGTTATGAAGATTAGTTTTACTGATGGATTTGTAGACTCGCTGTTAGACCAAGTAGATTTTATAGCTAAAGACAAACCAGGTGCTGCTAGAAAATTTAAAAACGATTTACTCAAAAATATCCTTAAAGATTTAAAACAACCCTTTAATTACAGAAAATCCATTTACTTTGAAGAGGAAGTAATCAGAGATTATATATTCAAAGGATATACAATAGTTTATAAAATTGATATTGAAAAAAGAACCATACTTGTTTTTGGTCTTGTCAAATATCAAGAAATTATAAAATAAAGCAATAGAATTTATTTTTTTTAGCTGTTCAACCACCAAATACTAGCATTAAGAATAGTAGCAAAACTTACCCAAGCTAAATAGGGAAGTAACAAAAGTCCGGCTGTTTTGTTAATCTTTTTGAACATATTATAGGTTTCAAAAATCATCAGCCAAAGCAAAATGATTTCAATTAATGCCAATAACGGATTGTGCAACCCAAAGAAAAGGTAGGACCAAAGCGCATTCAAACCAAGCTGTATTGCAAAAAAACCAAGTGCTTTTTTAGTGGTTTGTTCATCTGAATTACTAGTCCAAATCATCCCAGCGGCAACTCCCATCATGATATAAAGTAAAGTCCAAACCGGAGCAAACACCCAATTTGGCGGATTAAAACTTGGCTTATTTAAAGTCACATACCAAGTTAATATACTTTCTCTTGTAACTAACCCCGATAGATATCCAACGGTGACACACAAAACGACCACTAGAACAATTTTTAGAATTTTTTGCATTTTTGTTTTGTTTGAATTTCATTCAAATATACTGAACAATGATAAAATCTTTTTACAAAAAAAGTATCTTTGCGTAAATTAACATTTTATGTTTACTGAAAAGGATTTTGTATTCGACACAGCTATAAATGCTATTGAAAAAGGTAACTTTCAATGGAGTGCACCAAGCAATATCGCTTTGGTGAAATATTGGGGCAAAAAAGAAAATCAAATCCCAGCTAATCCTTCTATTAGTTTTACGTTAAACAATTGTAAAACGATTACCAAATTGGCTTTCGTAAAGCGAGGCACCTCGCCTGCGCTCGATGTGACATCTTCTGATTTTTCATTTGATTTACTTTTTGAAGGCCAACCAAAAGAAGATTTCAAACCCAAAATCCAAAAATTCTTCGAACGTATTGAAATCTATTGTCCTTATTTAACAGATTATCATTTTACAATTGATACTCAAAATACTTTTCCTCATAGTTCGGGTATTGCGTCTTCCGCCTCAGGAATGGCAGCTTTGGCCATGAATATTATGAGTTTGGAGAAAGCTTTAAATCCTGCTATGACCGAAGATTATTTTTACCAAAAGGCATCTTTCTTAGCTCGATTAGGTTCAGGAAGTGCCTGTAGAAGCGTAAAAGGAAGCGTTGTTGTTTGGGGTAAACATAAAGAAATCAATGGCAGTTCTGATTTATTTGGTGTTGCATTTACTTCAACTATTCATGCCAATTTCAAAAACTATCAGGATACCATTTTGTTAGTTGATAAAGGAGAAAAACAAGTTTCGTCCACTGTTGGTCACGATTTGATGCATAATCATCCTTTCGCCGAACAGCGTTTTGATCAAGCCCATTTGAATCTTAGTTTGATGAAAACTATATTAGAAACGGGTAACTTAGAAGAATTTATTAAAATTGTAGAAAGTGAAGCACTAACACTACATGCTATGATGATGACTTCAATGCCCTATTTTATTCTGATGAAGCCCAATACAATGGAAATCATCAATAAAATTTGGCAGTTTAGAGCCGAAACCCATACTCCCATTTGTTTTACGTTAGATGCAGGGGCAAATGTGCATGTACTCTACCCTGAAATGGTTAAAGCAGCTGTCTTGCAATTTATTAAAAGTGAATTAGTTTGCTTTTGTCAAAATGGTAACTATATTTGTGATGCAGTTGGAAACGGAAGTCAATTGATAATTGATAATTGATAATGCAAAATTAGAGAATTGTGAAGGAGAACGTTATAAAGGAAAAATCTTTTTTATTTGCCATTGAAATTGTTTCTCTTTATAAAGTTTTAGTTGAAAGAAAAGAATTCGTTTTATCAAAGCAATTGTTACGATCCGGGACATCTATAGGAGCAAATGTTAGAGAATCTGAACATGCACAAAGCAAAGCAGATTTTATTCATAAATTATCAATTGCTTTAAAAGAAGCTAATTAAACTGAATATTGGTTGGACTTATTGTATGAAACAAAATATTTAAGTCAAATTGAATTTGAAAATATAAAACCGAGTATAATAGAATTATTAAAATTGTTAACCAGCATAATTAATACTTCAAAAACAAAATAATTGTCAATTTTCCATTGTTAATTATTAATTAAATTTATGAAAGGACCATTATTCTACTCAAAAATTCTTCTCTTCGGAGAATACGGAATTATAAAAGATTCTAAAGGATTGTCTATACCCTATAATTTTTATAATGGCGCACTAAAAGTTGACGGCAATACCTCATCAGAAGCATTAAAATCAAACGAAAGTTTGGTGTTATTTGTTGATTATTTAGAGAAACTTCAAAAAGAACAACCCGAACTTATCAGTTTTAATATAGAAATACTGAAAACCGATGTGCAGCGTGGGATGTATTTTGATTCAAGTATTCCTCAAGGTTATGGTGTTGGAAGTAGTGGAGCTTTAGTTGCAGCTATTTATGATAAATATTCCCAAAATAAAATTACTGTTTTAGAAAATTTGACCCGTGATAAATTATTGCAATTAAAAACCATTTTCTCTCAAATGGAATCCTTTTTTCATGGTAAAAGTTCAGGACTTGACCCTTTGAATAGTTATTTGAGTATTCCAATTCTTATTAATTCTAAAGATAATATTGAAGCTACTGGAATTCCATCACAAAGCACAACCGGAAAAGGGGCTGTGTTCTTGTTAGACTCAGGTATTGTTGGAGAAACCGCGCCAATGGTAACTATTTTTATGGAAAAACTTAAAGAACAAGGTTTCCGCAAAATGCTAAAATCCCAATTTATAAAATATACGG
>CAMDSN010000081.1 GCA_945907225.1 Flavobacterium psychrophilum
GTATAGCCAAAATCAGTATTAGGTTGTTCTACGAGTAATACATTTTTATATTCACGCTCCAAACGTAGAAAAGCAATCGCGTCTTCAGTAGCATCTCCGCCTTGTAATTTGGCTATATATTGATAATAGCTACGAACTTGCCCAAACAAGTCGAGCGATATATTTGTAAGAGCAATATCGGTTTCTAAACTGGGACCATGTCCGCACAGTTCTGCTAGACGCTGACCTAAAATCAATGAATTATCTGCAATTCCGAGTACGTATTGAATTAAGTTAGTATTCATATTACATGTGTTTTAATTCATCTGGCAATTCATAAAAAGTTGGGTGACGATACGCCTTATCTATTGCAGGTTCAAATGTTTCCCCATTATTATCCGGATTTGAGGCTGTTACTTGATTGGAAGGAATTACCCAAATACTAACTCCTTCCATCCTTCTTGTATATACATCACGCGCATTCTCTAGAGCCATAGTAGCATCACTTGCATGAAGAGAACCGCAATGGCGGTGTTCCAACCCATTCTTACTTCTTATAAATACTTCCCAAAGAGGCCAATTTTTCATAATTTGTATCAATTATATTGCTTGTTGTATTCTTTTATCTGATTCTTTATCGGCATATGCCATGGCAGCATCACGAACCCATTTCCCGTTTGACCAAGCATTTTTTCGTGCATCTATTCTGGCTTTATTACAGGGACCATGCCCTTTTACCACTTGCCAAAACTCATCCCAATCAAGATCATCAAACTCGTAATGATTCGTTTTTTCATTCCATTTTAATGAAGGATCCGGTATTGTTAGACCAATCATAGTGGCTTGAGGCACAGTTTGATCAACAAACTGTTGGCGCAACTCATCGTTAGTTTTGCGCTTTAATTTCCATTTCATAGATTGTTCTGTGTGTACAGATGCATCATCCGTTGGTCCTAACATCATCAAAGATGGAAACCACCATCTATTTAATGCATCTTGAGCCATTGCTTTTTGCTCAGGGGTACCTTCCGCCAAAGTCATCATAATCTGAAATCCTTGTCGTTGATGAAAACTCTCTTCTTTACATACTCTTACCATAGCGCGAGCATAAGGTCCGAATGAAGTTGAACATAGGGGGACCTGATTAATAATAGCTGCTCCATCTACCAGCCAGCCAATAGCTCCCATATCAGCCCATGTTAATGTAGGATAATTAAAAATACTTGAATATTTCGCTTTTCCCGAATGAAGTTGCTCGTATAATTCTTCACGAGAAATACCAAGTGTTTCACATGCGCTGTATAAATACAATCCATGACCTGCTTCATCTTGAATTTTGGCAAGAAGCGCAACTTTTCGTTTCAAGGATGGTGCCCTTGTAATCCAATTAGCTTCTGGCAACATTCCCACTATTTCAGAATGAGCGTGCTGGGATATTTGTCGAATATGAGTTTGACGATATTTCTCAGGCATCCAATCTTTGGGCTCTATTTTTTCGTCATTCGCAATGCGGTCATTAAATTGTTGCTCCAAATTTTTAATTTCAATTTCTGACATATTTTTTAATTATTGGTTTGCAAGTATTTATTATTTTTTTACTAATTGGACTACTTATTTTTTTGCTTACTATCATTCTTAATACAATAAAATAGACGCGTTACCTGCCAAAATCAATTACGATCTTCTTTGAAGTAGGTACAGCCTGACAACTCAGGGTATAATTTTTTGCTACTTCTGCTGCATCTAATGCATAATTTACTTTCATTTCGGCAGAACCTTCTATTATTTTACATCTACACGTACTACAAACTCCTCCTTTACAAGCGTAGGGCAAATCGGCACCAGCAGCAATAGCGCTATCCAAAATAGTGTCATACAACTCATCCATGGTGAAATGAAATTCTTTTCCTCCATCAATTATTGTAACTTCTGTACCCTCTACTTTTTTATCAATTATAGTGCGGATTCTTTGTTTATCATCTTCCGATGTTCCGCTACTAAAAAGTTCAAAATGTATTTTCTCTTTGGGCAATCCTGCTGCCGTTAATTCGTCACGTAAAAGATGAATCATATCTTCAGGCCCACAAATAAAACAGTCGTCAGTATTAGAAATATTAATTATTTTATTTGTTAAAACTTGTAACTTGTCTGAAGTAAATCTACCGTTTAAAAGTTCAATATTTCGATTTTCCCTTGTTAAAAAGTGGAAAATTTCAAAACGTTCAAAATACTTATTTTTAAGTTGCTCCAATTCTTCCTTAAAAATTATTGACTTTACTGTACGATTGAGATAAAAAAGTTTAAAAGTACATTTTGGCTCTGCCGCTAAATGTGTTTTAATTATAGAAATTATAGGCGTTATTCCACTACCTGCAGCAAAAGCAATATAATTCTTCTTCCCATTTTGGGAAACAGGAACAAAGAAATTACCGTTTGGGGTCATTATTTCTAAAACATCCCCTTTTTTAAGTTGGTCGTTCACATAGGTTGAAAAAACACCGTCAGTAATTTTTTTTACGGCAACTTGCCAAATATTGTCCAAAGGACTTGAGCACAAAGAATAGGATCTTCGTTCTTCTTTACCATCTATTATGGCCTTTATTGTGATATACTGGCCTTGATAAAATTGAAACTCATCTTTAAGATTATGCGGAATTCCAAAAGTAACCACCGAACAATCTTTTGTTATCTTTAAAATAGCTGAAACGGTAATACTATGAAATTTGGACATAAACTTATATTAAATTAAACTAACGCTTGTTAGTTTATTATGCAAAAATAAGAAATAAATAATATAAAGTTACTACAACGATTGATTTTTTTTCTAAGTTAAAGGCCTTAGACTAGTGATTTAATACAATTCCCTTTAACAAAACCTGAATCATATTTGATTTTAACACCGCTGGCGCTGGACTTTTTTTCTTTCCATACCAAAGATAAAGTGTTCTTAAAGTGGATAAAATAGAGAAAACAATTACATCGTGATTTAAATCTTTTATTTCACCTGCATCTATACCTTTTTTAATAATAAGCCGAAAATTATGTTCGTAATCTTCCCTCATTTTTATAAAATCAGAAAGCTCCTCATTGGCCAAATGCATCCAATCATTATTTAAACATGCAAGCGCATTAGCATCAACCAAAGTAATGTCAATATGAAGTTGAATAATTCTCTCTATTTTAAGAATTGTACTTTCGTTTGAATGTACTACTTCATTCATCGTACGGGTAAATTCTTGGGCAATTGCAATCACAATTAAAACTAAAATTTCCTGTTTCGATTGAATATGATTGTACAAACTTGCTGCTTTTATATTCATAGCATGAGCAATATCGCGCATGGTAACAGCACTATATCCTTTCTCTTTAAATAATTTAGCAGCCACGGAGATAATTTCTGCTTTTCTATCGGAAATTTTCATAAGAATTGTCTAATCAAACATGAATTTTACTTATTGAATTGAGATTCTAAAATTTGATACTTGGAAAGTCGTTTTGGATTTTATCAATTTTAATTTGTAACGCATTTAAAAAAATTTGATGGCTTGCAGAATTTAGATGAATAGCTCGATGTTGAAGAGCTTTTTGAATTTCACAAACTTTATTCATAGTGGGGATAATAGCCTCTAAAAAATAGTTTTCAAAAAACCTGAGCCAAATATAATCGATTGCTGTTTGGTTTGGATGCAACATATCTTCGGTATAAAAACGATAATCTCTAAGCTCATCCATCGTTATTTCATAACTTGGAAAATAGTTTGTATTTTTTAATACTTGGTGCAAGTTATGAATTGCCGTAATTAAATGTGCTTTACTTCTCTGATTTTCTATAAATCCGTCTTTAAGATGTCTAACTGGGGAAACCGTGAAAACAAATTGGCAATTTGGATTGACTTTCTGAATTAAACTAATTGTATTTTGAATAGATTTCTCAATTGTTTCTATAGCTAAAATCTCTTTTTTAAACTCCTTTTGGGGTAATTTATGACAATTGGCTACAATAGATTTTGAAACAGAATGCCTGTAGACCCAAGATGAACCATATGTAATTATAAAATGAGAGGCATTTGATATTTGGTTGAATGTAGATTCGATAAGCTGGTTTAGTATTTCTAAAAGAACTGTTTTATTTGGATTTGAAAATCTAGAATGTACTTCAAAACAATGCCACAAATCATTATGAAAAAAAAAATCTTCATTGGTAAATTTTTGCTTACTAACAATTCTTTCAATACTGTTTTCAATAGAAACTGGATTAAAAATGATTCCAAAGGGATTAACTATGTTTTGGAACTTATAATAAGTGAACTTGTCACTCATGTTTTCTGCAAAACAGGAGCCAATAGAAATTATGTTTGAATCATAATCTATGGGAGTATCATACTTTAAAATTGGGACTTTAGTCGTAAAGTTCATTTTTCAAAAGTACAAAATGATTTTAAACTCCTACATAGCTTTGATAATTAAGTAACACATACAAAACATATGTTTTGGGTTTTTATTTTATATTTTTGAGCTTTTAAAAAACCTACATGAATCTATTATTCACATATCTAAAAAAACACAAACTACTTTTGTTTTTTGCATTACTAATGTCGGCAATAAATATCTGTTTTAGTTTATCAGACTCGATAATTACGGGTAAATTAATGCAAGATTGTGGCGTTGGCATTCAAAAATATAGAGGTAACGAAATTGGATTTATTTCATCGATTGCCTTTTGGCTCGGACTCTCATTAGGTGCTGCGATGATCTCCCGAATTACAAAAAATTTTCAAGATTATTTTACCAATATTGTCATACAACGAACAGGCGCAGAAATGTATACAGACGGTATAAAAAAATCATTGGATTTGCCCTATGAAGAATTTGAAGACCAACGTAGTGGCGAAACTTTAAGTAAATTAACAAAAGTTAGGATAGATTCCGAAAAACTTATTACGCTATCCATTTCATTATTATTTCAGACGGTTGTTGGGTTTATTTTTGTAATAACTTATGTCTCTCAAATAGATTACCGAATTGCTTTCATTTATTTATTCACAGCGCCTATAATTGCAATAATTAGTTCCTATTTAGGGAAAAAAATAAAAACTGTATCGCGTTCTATCGTAACACAAACTAATGCTTTAGCCGGATCAACCACAGAAAGCTTAAGAAATATTGAATTGGTTAAAAGTTTGGGATTAACCTATCAGGAAGAAAAACGATTAAATTTAAACACCCTAAAAATTCTACAACTCGAACTCCAAAAGATTCGTTTTATTAGAAGTTTAAGCTTCATACAAGGCACAACTGTTCACTTTTTAAGAACTTGTGTTGTATTTACATTGTATTATTTCTTATTTGGCAATAAAATTATTGTGGGCGATTTACTTACGATGGTATTTTTTACCTTTTTTATTTTTGGACCATTACAAGAATTAGGCTCATTCATCATTGCCCTTAATGAGACGAAAGTTTCTATGGAAAATTTCAAAGAATTGTTAGAGGCTCCAAAAGAATTTAGACCGAAAAAAGCAAAAAAAGTAGGTGTAATAGAATCACTTCAATTCAACGAGGTAAGTTTTAAACACAAAACTGCAAAATTTGCTGCTGTAGAAAACATAAGTTTTAATATAAAAAAGGGAGAAACAGTAGCATTTGTTGGGCCATCAGGAGCAGGAAAAACTACATTAGTAAAATTATTAGTAGGGCTCTACCCTCCTGCAAAAGGAAACGTAAAATACAATCAAATTGATTCAACAGAAATCGACTTATTAGATCTAAGAAAGCAACTCGGGTTTGTAACCCAGGACGCACAATTATTTTCTGGAACCATTAGAGAAAATTTATTGTTTGTAAAACCAAATGCAACCGATGAGGAATTAATGGAAGTACTTCAAAAAGCTAGCTGTAATAAATTATTAGAGCGAAGTGAAAACGGACTAAACGCAACTATTGGTGAAGGAGGAATTAAGGTTTCTGGTGGAGAAAAGCAACGACTTTCAATTGCTAGAGCCATTTTAAGAAATCCAAATTTATTAATTTTTGACGAAGCTACCTCGGCGCTAGATTCAATTACTGAAGAAGAAATTAATGAAACTATTCGGAATATTTCAGATAAAAATAGAATTACCGTATTAATTGCTCACCGTTTATCAACCATAATGCACGCGGACACCATTTTTGTGCTTGAACAAGGGAAAATAATTGAACAAGGCAAACACGATTTTTTATTGGATGAAAAAGGCTTATACTATGCAATGTGGCGGCAGCAAATTGGCGAAAGAAAAAAAAATTAACGTTTTGCATGTAGGCGATGTTGTGTTGCGCCTGCGGTAAGGCAGTATTGCTTAAAGGCTGTTATGCCCTGTGCTATTTTTACTCAATTTCAATTTTATCAATCTCCTTCATCAATCTATCGGTCTCGGTTAACGCAACAATAATCTTCATATAATGTCTGATGTCATCAATTTGAAGTTCTCTATCCTTTCTGTCTTTCAACCACTTCTGTGCCGGTTGATACCCTCCAATATAGAAGTTCCACGCAACTTCCGGGACATCCTCAAAACATTGTGTTTCGTTGATGTAAACATTACTATTTTCATATTTGATTTTACCCACCACATTAGTTCCGGTTTGAGGATATTTGGAGATTGGTTTCTCCACCACAGCACTTTCTAATAAATGGATTTGTCTAATCTCACTGCCCAACTTAACCAACTTCCAAAATGTATCTTTATCTTTTGGATAGGGAACTCTTGGGAAATCAATTTTTAAAAATTCTTTGTATTTTTCTCGGTATGTTGGAGAATGTAAAACCGCATAGATGTAATCTAAAATATCTATTGGAGCAAAATTCCCCTCCTTTGGAGGGGTGCCCTTTAGGGCGGGGTGGTTATAAAGCATTTCCATTACCCCACCCATGTTCTTCATAACATCTATAACAGGAATATGAATGACGGTTAAACCTAAACTTTCTAAAAATGAGTCTCTCGCTGCATCATATTCTTGTTTATCATCATGACTGCTGCCATCAATTTCTATTACTACATTGCAATTTGAACAATAAAAATCTACAATATAATTACCAACTATTTTTTGTCTGTCAAAATCAAACCCTTTAAATTGTTTATTTTTTACTTGATTCCAAAATAACACTTCCGATAAATTACCCGCTTGCCTCAATTCTTTTGCTCTTTCTTTGAGATTTGGATTGTAAGGTAAGTCCATGTAATTTTGGGTATTTCTAACACCCCGGCTTTCAGCCAACCCTACAGTAGTTTCACCACCCCGGCTTTCAGCCACCCCTCCCGCGGAGGGGAATTTCTCTGG
>CAMDSN010000082.1 GCA_945907225.1 Flavobacterium psychrophilum
GCGATTTCTACAAAACAATCGAGTAATTCTCTCACACCAAAATTATTCAAAGCAGATCCAAAGAAGACGGGTTGAAGTTTGCCGGAAAGGTAGTCCTCACGGATGAATTTAGGATATACTTCAGCAATTAATTCTAGTTCTTCTCGAAGTTTAATAGCTGGTTTTTCTCCTATTATTTTTTCAAGTTCAGAACTGGCTAAGTCAGAAATTGCAATTGTATCTTCAATATTTTTTCGGCTGTCTCCACTAAATAAATTGATATTTTGTTCCCAAATATTATAAATGCCCTGAAAATCATATCCCATTCCAATTGGGAAACTCAATGGAGTAACGGTCAAACCTAGTTTTTGCTCAACTTCATCCATTAAATCAAAAGCATCTTTACCTTCGCGGTCTAATTTGTTTATGAATACGATTATTGGAATATGTCGCATTCTACAAACAGCGACTAATTTTTCTGTTTGTTCCTCAACTCCCTTTGCTACATCTATTACAACAATAACACTATCTACAGCAGTTAAAGTCCTAAACGTATCTTCAGCAAAATCTTTGTGGCCTGGAGTGTCAAGGATATTGATTTTTTTTTCTTGATAATTAAAGGCTAAAACCGAAGTAGAAACCGAGATTCCCCTTTGTCTCTCAATTTCCATAAAATCGGAGGTGGCACCTTTCTTTATTTTATTATTCTTAACCGCTCCTGCCTCCTGAATGGCACCTCCAAAAAGTAATAATTTCTCGGTAAGTGTCGTCTTTCCAGCATCGGGATGCGAAATGATTCCAAATGTCCGGCGGCGTTGTATTTCTTTTAAAAAACTCATGATTTTTGATAAATTGTCTACAAAAGTACTATTAATTACGGATAATTTCTATTTGCAATTTATTTCTCTAATTCCCATTGTTTTTGTGTGTTAATAAATTTTTGTTAATAGTACTATGTATAGTTGTATAATGTGATTGAATTGTTATTTTTGCTGATTGTTAAGTTGTTTTCACAAATGAAATTTAGACAATTTACAAAGCCATTTAAAGTTTTGTTCGCAGTTAATATTTTATGTTAATTTGAATTGTTATTTTGATACCAGTCATCTTAGAGTAAATGTTTTACTAGTTATTAAAATAAATACGCAAAATGGTTTTATTAGAAATAATTTTAATTAAGTACACAAATATTTTTAGTATGAATTTGAAGCAGATTTTTTTAGGTTTTCTATTTTTAAGTGTTTCTGCGCTGTTTGCTCAAAATAACACTTCCGAGGTTTTGTTTACCATTAATAATAATGGGTATAACACCGATGAGTTTACAAGGATTTATAAGAAGAATTTAGATCTTGTTAAAGATGATTCTCAGAAAGATTTAAAACAATACTTAGAGCTTTTTATTGGCTACAAATTAAAAGTAAACAAAGCTTACAAAATGGGTTTGCAAAATGGACCTCAATACCAACAAGAATTAAAAAGTTATCGAAATCAATTAGCAAAAAATTATTTTAACGACACAAAAATAACTCAAGAACTTATAGAAGAGGCCTATAGCCGCCTCCAAAAGGAAATAAAAGCTTCTCATATTCTTGTATTAGTAGATGAAAATGCAGCGCCAGAGGACACTTTAAAAGCGTACAAAAAAATGGAGGGCCTATATAAGAAAGCGACTTCTGGAGCGGATTTCCAAAATCTAGCCGTTCAATTTTCTGAAGATCCTTCAGCTAAAGATAATAAAGGAGATTTGGGCTATTTTACAGCATTCAGAATGGTGTATCAATTTGAAAATGCAGCATACAACACCCCAAAAGGGAAAACATCAAAAATTTTCAGAACCCGATACGGCTACCATATCCTTAATGTAGAAGATGTAAGATCAAATCGTGGTGAAATTACAGTAGCACACATTATGATTTTAAAATCAAAACCTGAGGAATCTGATAAAGATCCTGAAAAAACAATTTCCGAAATTTATCAAAAAATTCAACAAGGCGAAAAGTTTGAAGATTTAGCCAAGCAGTTTTCCGAGGACAAGTCTTCTGCACCTAAAGGTGGAGTCTTGAATAAGTTTGGGTCGGGCCAATTGAGTTCTGAAGAATTTGAAACCACTGCCTTTTCTCTTGAAAAAACAGACGATATTTCTAAACCTTTTAAATCTGATTTTGGTTGGCATATTATAAAATTAATTGCGAAACATCCTTTTAAATCTATGGATGAAATGAAAAGCGAGTTAGAAACTAAAATAGGAAAAGACGATAGATCAAAAAAAATAACGGCCTCTTTAAACGAAAAACTGAGAAAAAAATACACCTTCAAGACGGATGCCAAGCAATACGCTTTGATAGCTAAATTGGTTACAAACGATTTTTATGAATCGAAATGGGCATTACCCATTAATGCAAAAATTTATAAAGCGCCCTTGCTAACTATAAATTCAAAAAATATTGAAGGAAGAACCTTTCTTGAATTCATCGAAAAACAACAAAAATCGGGGATCAAAACAAAGCCATTGGCTAAACTCGTAGAGGCATTATACAATATATTTATAGACGAACAGCTTACCGCTTATTATGATGAAAATTTGGAAATTGAATTTTCAGATTTTGCTCATGTAATGGAGGAATATAGAGATGGCTTACTGCTTTTTGACTTAATGGAAAAAGAAATTTGGGAACGTGCAAAAACGGATACAATTGGCCTGAATAAATTTTACGACGAACACAAAATGGAGCATATGTGGAAGAATAGAGTAGAAGTTACTATTGTATCATCAACCAAAGAAGATGTAATTAAAAAAGCACTTTCGATGCTCAAAAAAAATACAAAGCCTCAAGCCATTAAAGACAAATTAAACAGTAATAACGTTATCAATGTGATGACTAATAATGGTGTTTTTGAGGAGGGCAGTGACGCCTTACCCAAATCAATGCCCTATACAACAGGGATTTCAAAAATATTTAAAGAAGGCGAGTATTATTTTGTTACAAAAGTTGACAAAATAATTCCTGCCATTGAGAAAACAATTGAGGAATGCAAGGGGAAATTAGTAAATGATTACCAGCAATATTTAGAGCAAAATTGGGTGTCCGATTTAAAAAGTGAGTTTACTATAAAAATTAATCAAGAGGTTTTTGATATAGTAAAAAAACAACTTAATCCATAAAATGTTAAAAAATAGTTTTTTACTAGTTTTCTTATCACTTTGTTCTTGTGGCTATTTTAAACCAGAGCAAGAATTAGAGTCGGTAGCAAGAGTGGGTAAAAACTTTTTATATAAAAGTGATATAGCCTCTTTAGTCCCTGGTGGTACTTCAAAAGAAGACAGTTTACTTTTGGTAAGAGATTATATCGATCGATGGGCCACACAAGAACTATTAATAGATGCTGCGCAGCGAAATTTGAATGAAACTAAAAAGGCCGAATATACTACTTTGATAAAACAATATGAAATTGATTTATATACCAAAGCTTATATTGAAGAGGTAGTAAAAAAGACTGTTGACACTACCTTTACATCAGAAGAATTAAAGGCCTATTATAACGTAAATAAAGAGAATTTTAGAACCAATGAATCCTTAGTTAGATTGCGATTTATAAATATTGCAAAAAACACCCCCCGTTTAGAGACTATTAAAAGTAAGTTTTTTAATTATTCATCAAAAGATAAAAGTTTTTGGGAAAACTTTAAGTTAGAATGCAAAAGCTATGCGATAGATGATGCAATGTGGATAGGAGTGAATCAAGTATATGCTAAACTTCCCTTCATTACTCCTGAGAATAAAGATGATTTTTTAGTGGCAGGGAAGAAAATAGAAAAAAGTGAAAAGAATGATGTTTATTTAATTAAAATTACAAGTGTTATTGATAAAAATCAAATTACCCCATTTGATTATTGTAAGCCAATACTAAAAGAGGTTCTTTTAAACAAAAGGAAATTAGATTTGATAAAAAAATTTGAAAAAGACATCACTAATGATGCGATAAAAAACAATAATTATGAAATATATAAATAGCAAAGTCACCATTTTGGTTGTCACTATTATTTGTGCAATGGGATTTGCAAATGCCCAAGAAATTATTAAGGACACGCTTAAGAAAAAGTCCGAATTAACTTCTTTTAAAAGGAAAAAAGTTGACGGAGTAATTGCAACTGTTGGGGATTATATTATTTTGGATTCAGATATAGATAAGTCCTATTTGGAATTGTCAAGTCAAGGAAACTCTATTAAAGATATTACGCGCTGTCAAATGTTGGGTAAATTGTTGGAAGATAAATTATATGCGCATCAAGCAATTCAGGATAGTATTATTGTTAGAGATGAAGAAATAAAAGAAAAATTGAACGAACAAGTAAGTTATATGGTCGAGCAATTGGGGTCAATGGAAAAAGTAGTTCAGTATTTCAAAAAAAGCAATGAGGATGAATTCAGAACAGAATTATTTGACATCATTAAAATGAACAAGCTTGGAGGAGAAATGCAAAAGAAAATAGTTGATGCTGTTGAAATAACCCCCGAAGAGACGCGCAATTTTTTCAAAGCTATCCCAACACCCGATTTACCTATTTTTGGTGCGGAAATGGAAGTGGCTCAAATTGTTATTAATCCAGTTATTACTCCCGAAGAGAAACAAAGGGTAATTACTAGGTTAAAAGAAATAAAATCCGAAGTTTTGGCTGGAGCGAGCTTCAAGACTAGGGCCGTTATTTATTCTGACGACAGGGGTTCGGCATCATCGGGCGGCTTTTATAAAATTAATCGTAAAACACAATTTGTCAAAGAATTTAAGGACGTTGCCTTTTCATTGCAACAGGGTGAAATTTCAGAGCCATTTGAAACCGAGTATGGATATCATATTATTATGGTAGAAAAAATTATTGGACAAGAAGTTGAATTACGACATATTTTAATTATGCCAAAGGTTTCCGATCAAGCATTAAAAGAGGCAAAAGAAAAAATAGTGCTTATCAAGAGAAGAATCGAGAATGGTGAAATCTCATTTTCTGATGCAGCGAGAACCTTATCTGATGAAAAAGAAACGCGAGCAAACGGGGGTGTTTTGATAAATCCTAGGACGCAGGATACGCATTTCGAATTAACTAAAATGGATCCAAGTTTATATAGCGAAGTTTCTAATTTAAAAGACAAAGCAATTACAACACCCATTTTAGACGATGATCAAAAAACGGGTAAAAAATATAAGATCATTACCGTAACGGACAGAATTGATCAACACACAGCCGATTATGCTCGGGATTATGTAAAAATTAAAGACCTGGCTTTAAAAGAAAAACAAATTAAGGCCATAGCCAAATGGTCAGATGAAAAAATAAAAGAAACCTATGTCAAAATTAATGGCGAGTACAAAGCCTGTGTTTTTACAAATGATTGGTTAAAAAACAAATAATAATTACTTAAGTCGAAACGAAATTTATTTCATTAATCCTAAATAACAATGTCAGACGTAGCTGCAATTCATAATTTAGTTCAAAAGAGAGAAGTACTTAAAAACGAAATAGCGAAAATAATTGTTGGTCAAGAATCAGTTATTGATCAAATTTTACTTAGTATTTTTTCTGGCGGTCATGCACTGCTGGTTGGTGTTCCCGGATTGGCAAAAACATTAATGGTAAACACCATTTCTGAAGCTTTAGGTTTAGATTTTAAAAGAATTCAGTTTACGCCCGATTTGATGCCCTCGGATATTTTAGGAAGTGAGATTTTAGACGAAAGTCGAAACTTTAAATTTATTAAAGGTCCTATATTTGCCAATATTATCTTGGCGGATGAAATTAATAGAACACCACCAAAAACCCAAGCAGCTCTGTTAGAAGCCATGCAGGAACGTTCGGTTACAATAGCCGGACAGAACTATAAATTAGATTTGCCGTATTTTGTTTTGGCAACCCAAAATCCAATTGAGCAAGAAGGAACCTATCCGCTACCAGAAGCGCAGTTAGACCGTTTTATGTTTGCTATTAAATTAGATTATCCTTCGTTTTCAGAAGAAGTAAATGTTGTAAAGAATACTACATCAGACTATAAGCCAGTTATAAATCCACTTTTCACTGCTCAGGAGATTATTGATTTTCAACAATTAATAAGAAGAATTCCCGTTGCAGATAATGTGATTGAATATGCAGTAACTTTGGTTGGGAAAACAAGACCAAATTCTCCTTTTGCCTCTGATTTTGTCAATAACTATTTAGATTGGGGTGCTGGACCAAGAGCATCACAAAATTTAATTTTAGCTGCTAAAGCTAATGCTGCTTTCAACGGAAAATTTTCTCCGGATATTGAAGATGTAAAAGCA
This sequence comes from Flavobacterium psychrophilum, assembly GCA_945907225.1. GTDB lineage: Bacteria > Bacteroidota > Bacteroidia > Flavobacteriales > Flavobacteriaceae > Flavobacterium > Flavobacterium psychrophilum_Q. The sequence continues at coordinate 6,292 of CAMDSN010000082.1, forward strand.
GTAGCTGCCGGAATTCTGCGTCACAGAATTATAAAAAACTACAAAGCCGACGCCGAAGGAATTACCGAGGAAATGATAATAGATAAGTTGCTGTAACGGCTGTCTGTTTTTGTGATCTTTTTCGAATAATAACCTTATTTGAGAAAGCATCTTTTCATTTAAGTAGGTATGTTTAGTCTTGGGTTAGTACTTTGTTTTTTGGGACTTAGTACTTCAATTTCATTATTTTATAAATTTCTATTTTTTTTAATCCCATTTCTATATTTCGATAAATAGTATAGTGCATTTAATTTAAGGCTCTTTCCTTTCGATCTAATTATGGGACTTATTGCATTTATTTTAGGACAAAAAAAGCAGGTGTTTTAGTAATTATTTAAAATTCTTATTAATAAATGACTTTTTAACTAAAAAAAATCAATTAAAATGCTGATTTGATAATAATTGTATTTTGAATCTGGGGATTTATTATTATTTTTTCAATTATGATTAATTTCATTAAATTTGTTCTAGTTTAAATTAACCAATTTTATTATGGCTTTTGATATAGAAATGATTAAGCGAGTTTATGCTACTATGGCTGAAAGAGTTGATAACGCTCGTCAAATTGTGGGACGTCCCCTTACTTTGTCTGAGAAGATTTTATATTCTCATTTGTGGGAAGGCAACCCAACTAAAGCCTTTGGCAGAGGGAAAGATTATGTTGACTTTGCCCCCGATAGAGTGGCATGTCAAGATGCTACTGCTCAAATGGCCTTGTTGCAATTTATGCACGCCGGAAAAAAAACAGTGGCAGTTCCAACAACCGTTCATTGTGATCACTTAATTCAAGCTAAAGTTGGCGCTACTACTGATTTGGCTGTAGCCAATTCGCAATCAAAAGAAGTTTTCGATTTTCTATCGTCAGTGTCTAATAAATACGGAATTGGTTTTTGGAAACCGGGTTCAGGAAT
>CAMDSN010000083.1 GCA_945907225.1 Flavobacterium psychrophilum
ACAGAAAGAGAATTTCCACCTACACCTTTACTTTTCATGTCAATATCTCGTATTTTTTCAATTATAGAACTCACTTTTTTCATCGGATAATTTCTAGTAGCATTCATAAAGTCTGACATAAAATAAGAATTAACTTTTAGCTGCTGAATAATGTTTGCCTCCGATTTATCGGTAAGCCCATGATATTGTAATACTGAAATAAAAAAACTAAAAACCGTTGAGTTAATCAATACAATAGGATTTTCCTTGTGATTTTGAGCAAAGTAATTCGCAATTTGATACGCTTTTAGTTGGTTCTTATCACCTATAGCTTTTCTAAACTCGAATATATTAAAATCCTTACTTATCCCAATATTAACTTCTATATGCTCGGGAGTAATTTTAGTTCCTTTCGGAAGTATTATTTCAAGTTTCGTTAACTCATTAGCAATTCTGCTTAAATCATTTCCTAAAAACGCTACAAGCATGGCATTCGCTTTTGGATCAATAGAATACCCTCTGCCTTGTAAAACTCTGTTAATCCACAAACCTACTTTATTTTCATATAATTTTTTACTCTCAAAAATCACCCCTTTTTTGTCAATTAGCTTGATAAATTTCTTTCGTTTGTCAATTGATTTGTATTTATAAGCTACCACCAAAACAGTGGATAATTGAGGATTTTCGAGATATTTTTCAAGCGAATCTATTGTTCTATGAAGATCCTGTGCCTCCTTTATAATAATTACCTGTCTATCAGCCATCAATGGAAATCGCTTGGCATTTGAAACTATTTCATCAATACTTGTATCCCGGCCATAAAGAATCATCTGATTAAACTCTTTCTCTTCATCAGTTAAAAGATGTTTCTCTAAATATTCGGTAATTTTATCTATATAATAGGGCTCCTCGCCCATTAATAAATAGATAGGTTTTATTATGCCGGCTTGTAAATCATTAATAATTTTTAAGACTTCATCCAAAATAGCTTTTTTTTATTTTCTTGATTTCTAATATAATAGAGCTGTAAAAATGAAAATTATGTATTAATTTGTTGCTTGAATTATCGGTTTGTTTAAAATTATATCTTTGTTGAATGCAAAAACTAAACTTTCCCAACTATAACTTTCGCTTCAAAAATAGTGAAAATAAAGTGTCAATTTTTGATGCCATCAGAAAAAAGTTTATCATTTTAACTCCCGAAGAATGGGTGAGACAAAATACAATTCAATTTTTATTACAAGAAAAATATTATCCTACTTCACATGTAAATGTTGAAAAATTAATTAAAATAAATAGTTTAAATAAAAGATATGATATAGTTGTTTTTGAGCCTAATGGAGCTGTTTTAATTTTAGTAGAATGCAAAGCGCCGGAGGTAAAAATAACACAAGAAACGTTCAACCAAATTGCACGCTACAACCTGCAACTTAAAGCTAAGTATTTAATGGTTACCAACGGACTAAATCATTACTTTTGTCAAATAAATCATGAAAAAGAAGCATTTGATTTTTTAGATGACCTACCTGTTTTTAGTAAATTAAATGAAACAACCAACAACCTCAATCAATAATCTTGAACAAAATTGCTGTCGTAATATTAAATTGGAATGGTGTGAAATTGATAAGTCAATTTTTACCTTCAATTATTGCAAATTCTGAAGAGGCAACTATTTATTTAATTGATAATGCTTCCACTGACGACTCTGTAAAACTTGTAAGTCAAAATTTCCCTAGCGTTACAATTATAAAAAACGACTTTAATTTTGGATTTGCTAAAGGTTATAATATTGCGCTAGAACAGATTGAAGAAGAATATTACGCACTGGTAAATTCAGATGTAGAAGTTACAAAAGATTGGCTAAAACCCGTTATTTCTTCGTTTGATTCCAATAATGATATTGGCATAATTCAGTCAAAAATTCTAGACTTTAAAAACAAAGAATATTTTGAATATGCTGGAGCTGCTGGAGGTTTTATAGATAAATATGGGTTTCCCTATTGCAGAGGACGTATTTTTGACACTATTGAAAAAGATAGTGGACAATACAATGACGAGGCGCCTATTTTTTGGGCTAGTGGTGCATGTTTTTTTATTCGAAAATCGATTTACAGAAAATTGAATGGTTTTGATGACGATTTTTTTGCACACCAAGAAGAAATAGATTTATGTTGGCGAGCGCTAAATTTAGGATTTAAAGTAAGGTATATACCCAGTTCTGTTGTGTTTCATGTAGGCGGGGCAACACTCAATCAAAGTAATCCAAAAAAAACGTTTCTCAACTTTAGAAATTCTTTACTCATGTTGACTAAAAACTTACCTAAAAATAAATTAATACCTATAATATTCACCCGATTGGTTCTAGACGGTTTGGCGGGAATTCATTTTATATTGCAAGGAAAATTTATTCACTGTTGGGCAATTATTAAAGCCCATTTTCATTTTTATCATTTGATAAACAAAACATTAAAGAAACGAAACGGTACGAAAACAGAATCTTATTTTCATTCTAACAGTATTGTTTACGACTATTTTTTGAATAAAAAAATCCATTTTAAGGAGTAATTTTAACAAGATTTTATTATTTCTCACAACCTAAAGAATAATTAATATTACTTACATTTGCTAAAATTTAATTTCATGAAAAAAATAATCGTAGCTATAACAATAGCGTCAATAGTATTAACATCTTGTGGTACAAAGAAAAAGATTGCTGCTTTAGAGACTCAAAATAAAGAATGTCAAGATTTATTAAATACCGCCACAACAAAACTAAACCTATGTCTCTCAGAAAAAGAGTTGCTTTCAAAAGAAAACAATTATCTGAAGCAAAATAATTCTGACTTAATTAACAACACGAAAGAAATAACGGTTTTGAGTACGCAAGGTGCTCAAAATCTTGAAAAATCGTTAGAGAGCATTAAAGAAAAAGATCTAAAAATAACAAGATTGCAAGATGCATTAACTAAAAAAGATAGCATGACACTAGCATTAGTGACAAGTTTAAAAAGTTCTGTTGGTATATCTGATCCTGATATCGAAATTAATGTTGAAAAAGGGGTAGTTTTTATTTCAATTGCTGACAAATTGTTATTTAAAAGTGGAAGTTACGTAGTAAGCGAAAAAGCAAAAGAAGTACTTGCAAAAGTTGCCAAAGTAATTAATAGCCGCCCAACTTTTGAATGCATGGTTGAAGGACATACAGACAACTTACCTTATAGTAGTAATTCTGTATTATTGGATAATTGGGATTTAAGTGTTAAACGTTCTACAGCAATTATAAGAGTTCTAACAACCGATTTAGGTGTTAAACCGTCTCAATTAATAGCCGCTGGTAGATCGCAATATATTCCATTAGTAGATAACAACTCTGCTGATAATAGAGCTAAAAACAGAAGAACAAGAATTGTAGTTTTACCTAAGATTGACGAGTTTTATGAAATGATTGAAAAAGAAATGAAGAATCAAAAAAAGTAGGCAGTCGTAGTTTGCAGTTTCAGAAAAACGTCTTAAAAATTAGGACGTTTTTTTATTTAAGCATAATGCTGTCAACTGAGGCTGATTACTAAAAAATATCTGGATCTCCTTTTCCTTCTCTGATAACAACCGGTTCATTTCCTGACAAATCAATTATAGTTGAACCCACATTATCTCCATATCCTCCATCAATAACTAAGTCTACTAAATGTTTCCATTTTTCAAAAATTAATTCAGGATCAGTTGAATATTCTAGAACCTCATCTTCAGCATGAATAGACGTTGAAACAATTGGATTGCCTAGCGTTCTTACAATTTCTAGCGCAATAGTATTGTCAGGAATTCGAATTCCAACTGTTTTCTTTTTGCGAAATACTGAAGGTAAATCATTATTACCAGGCAAGATAAAAGTATAAGGTCCCGGAAGAGAACGTTTTAAGATCTTAAAGGTGGCAGTATCAATTTGCTTGACATAATCGGATAAATTACTTAGGCTTGAGCAAATAAATGAAAAATTTGCTTTTTCTAATTTCACTCCTTTTATTTTAGCAATGCGCTCCAATGCCTTCACATTAGTAATGTCGCAACCTAGTCCGTAAACTGTATCTGTAGGATATATAATTAACCCACCATTTTTTAGAACATCAACTACCTTTTTGATAGCTATTTCATTAGGATTGTCCTCGTATATTTTTATAAATTGTGACATACCAATTTTTGTTAAAAGATAAAAAATCTCGCTATTCTTAAATTAACCAATCACATCCAATTTTGCAAAACGCAGCAATAATTTTTTAATTCCGCCAACTTCAAACTTAATTTCTGCTTTTTTATCTGCTCCAGCTCCTTCCATGCTCAGGACCTCTCCTTTTCCGAAACGTTCGTGGATGACTACATTACCGATGGTTAATTTACTATCAAATAAATTTGAATTAGGCGCAACATTTCCTATTGGTTTTAATTTCCGAATATTAGCAGATGAAACAGAGTCGTCTCCATACTTTTTTGGAGGTGTTCCCGAATTTGGCTTCGCCAAACGCAATTTAGATTTATCAATATCACCAAAAATATCTAAATCAATTGAAGGCTTGTAACGATAACCTGTATCCACCGGATTCATATATTCTATGAATTCATCATCTATCTCCTGAATGAAGCGAGAGGGTTCAGCATCGGTTAATTTACCCCATCGATATCTAGATTGGGCATACGTTAAATAAGCTTGATGCTCTGCCCTTGTTAATGCCACATAAAACAACCTTCTTTCTTCCTCCAATTCGCTTCTGGTATTCAAACTCATCGCACTCGGAAACAAATCTTCTTCCATACCAACCACAAAAACGTATGGAAATTCTAATCCTTTGGCTAAATGTATAGTCATTAGCGCCACTCGATCATCTTCACCTGTATCTCTGTCTAAATCGGTTGCGAGAGCAACATCCTCCATAAACTCAGATAATGCGCCACGTGCACCGTCAATCTCTCTTTGCCCTTCTATAAAATCTTTAATACCTCCCATTAGGGTCTCTATATTCTCAATTCGAGCAATTCCTTCGGGAGTACCATCTTTTTTCAATTCCTGAATAAGACCTGTTTTTTTTGCCACGTGTTCTGTTAATACAAAGGCATCTTGTTGCTCGTTTATAACTTGAAAACTTTTAATCATAGTTACAAAATCCTCAATCTTTTGCTTTATACCTGAATTTAACTTCAAGTCAATCTTATCTATATTTTCCATCACTTCAAAAATGGAACGTTTATAATGATTAGCAGCAACAGTCAGTTTTTCAACCGTTGTGTCACCAATGCCACGGGCAGGGTAATTAATCACTCGAATTAGCGCTTCTTCGTCTTTTAGATTAATAACCAAACGTAAGTAACACAATACGTCTTTAATTTCCTTTCGTTGATAGAAAGACAAACCTCCATAAATTCGATACGGAATATCACGTTTTCGCAACGCGTCTTCCATGGCTCGAGATTGTGCATTAGTTCGATACAAAATCGCAAACTGACCGTTTAGCATTTGGTTTTGCATCTTTTGTTCAAAGATCTCACCAGCTACAAATCGACCTTCTTCACCATCTGTAATACTGCGATTAATTTTAATTTTGGGGCCAAAATCATTAGCGGTCCAAACCACTTTATCCAGTTTGGTTTTATTTTTTTCAATGATTGAGTTTGCCGCTTCAACTATATTCTTGGTTGACCTATAATTTTGCTCCAGGCGATACGTTTTTACATTCTCATAATCCTTTTGAAAATTTAAAATATTATTTATGTTGGCACCCCGAAAAGCATAGATACTTTGCGCATCGTCACCTACGACGCAAATATTTTGAAAACGATCGCTTAAAGCTCTGACTATAAGATATTGTGAATGGTTAGTGTCTTGGTACTCATCAACCAAAATATATCGAAATCGATCTTGGTATTTTGCTAAAACATCAGGAAATCGATTCAATAGTTCATTAGTTTTGAGTAATAAATCATCAAAATCCATAGCGCCAGCTTTAAAACATCTGTCCACATAATTAGCATAAATTTCACCCAACCGTGGCTTTTTGCTCATAGCATCCTGCTCCTGTAATTCGGGATTATTGAGATATGCTTTTACAGTTATTAATGAATTTTTATACGATGATATTCTGCCCAAAACTTGTTTCGGTTTATAAATATCTTTATCCAATTGCATTTCTTTGATAATTGCCGAAATTAATCGCACACTGTCTTGCGTATCATAAATAGTGAAATTAGAGGGAAAACCCAACTTATCGGCCTCACTCCTTAAGATTCTAGCAAATACTGAATGAAAAGTTCCCATCCAAAGATTTTTCGCTTCATTTGTACCTACAATATCAGAAATCCGCTTTTTCATTTCGCGAGCAGCTTTGTTGGTAAAAGTCAAGGCCAAAATATTAAACGCATCCACACCCAAACTCATCAAATAAGAAATACGAACGGTCAACACCCTCGTTTTTCCTGAACCGGCACCGGCAATAATAATCATTGGCCCGTCTTTTTGAAAAACAGGTTGTTGTTGCGCTTCGTTAAGTTGTGAAATGTATTTTTGCATGGATAAAATTGAGAATGTCAAATTTAACATTACTCGTTTTAATCACAATACATTTTATATCTATTTCTATTATATTTGTCAACAATTTTGAAGAATTACAACAGCACATTAAACCAATGGCCCTTGCGGGACAACCTAACAATTAAATTATGAATGCCGACAAAATTTTAGAATTACTTATGTACACTATTCCATCTTTAATAACTGGAGGTGTGGCTTATTACATGTTTGTTAGTTTTTTCAAAGATCAGCAAAACACTAGACGTTGGTTATTGCAAAAAGAAAATCAAAAACATGCGTTACCGCTTCGTTTACAAGCTTATGAACGATTGGCCCTATTGCTTGAGCGAATTAATCCAAATAAATTGCTAGTAAGGATTGCACCACTAAATGATAATAAAGCCGATTACCAAAACGTATTAATCCATCATATTGAACAAGAGTTTGAACACAATATTACGCAGCAAATATACGTGTCTAGCGAGCTATGGATTATTATGCTAACTGCAAAAAACACTATTATTCAAAATATTAGAAAAACCGCAATGGACACAAGTGTTACCTCTGCAGATCATTTTAGAGAAACTATTTTGAGTAATTTACTTCATGGTGAGCCTGCAACTACAGTAGCTTTGGGTTATTTAAAAAATGAGGTTGCAGAAGTTTTAGGTTAAAAATAACTCAAAACTTAGTTTTTTTT
>CAMDSN010000084.1 GCA_945907225.1 Flavobacterium psychrophilum
CAGCTACTATGTTAGCCTTTTATCTGAAAAAAACAGAAACGGAAAAATCAAACCATTACGCGCTTTTTTTGTTGGTTTAAAATCAAATTATGAAGCTAAACAAACAAAAGAGTATTCTTCACATATTTATGTGATAAAAAACGAATAAAACACTTTGATTTAATTCTTTTTAGCAAAACAAGCAATCCTATAAAAGTTTAAAAAAAGTCGTTTAAACCGCTTTATTTCACGCCATTTTCTATTGTTTAACCTTATAGTTTTTAGAATTTATATAAGAATCGCTTATAACAAGAAGTTCTTCAACAATTGATGTTCCCTTAAATTTAAATATTATTTTTATACTTTTGAAACTCTAAAAAAACAAACTATGATTAAAAGAACAATTATTTTATTAGCATTTACTTTTGCAATTATTTCCTGTGACAAAGCAAAAGCAACAAAAGAAGTTAAAACTGCTTACATAGACACTTCAAAATTAATGGACGAATCTTTGGAGGCAAAAGATATTGAAATCAAGTACAAGGACAAATCAAAGGAAATGGGCAAAAAGCTAGAATTTGAAGTGGCACGTTTCAAATCTGAAGCCGCAAATTTTAAACAAAATGCCCAAACAAATGGTCCGGAATGGGCGCAAAAAAAGGGAGCAGAATTATCACAGAGAGAGCAAGAGTTAAATTATGCGCAACAATCGCTTTTACAACAATTACAACAAGAGAGCGGCGTTGAAATAGATTCTCTGGTTATAGATTATAGAAAAATTATAAAGAAATACGGAGATGAAAAAGGATACGACTACATTTATGGTTCTGGAGACGCCTCGCCGTCAATATTATATGCCAAAGAAAAATATGATATAACTAAGGAAGTTATCAAATTAATAAACGACACCTACAAACCAAAGGGTAAAAAAGAGTCAGACCCTAAAGAAAAAAAATAATCAGCTAAAATTAAGAAGCCGCTTTAAGCGGCTTCTTAATTGATAGTTAATGATACAGCGGCTACTTTATTTTAACCAAAAAACGGCTAAAATTGCCGGAATCAAATATATTACAATGGTTCTTGCGCCATCATAATCTTTGGCCAAACGTTGGCCTAATAACAAAAAAAGGAGCGTAATACTTGAAACAACAGCTCCTAAATAACCTACTGTTTTATCCGCATTAATTATTAAGCTTATTGCCCCAATAAAAGATAATATACCCGAAATAAGTTCAAGCATTATTAACGTGAACAATGCCAATGGAACTTGATTTTTAAGTAATATTACTTTTGAAAAATGGCCTTTGAGCCATTCAACATTTCCATTCCATGAAAAAATTTTATCAAAACCAGATTGTATAAATGTAATTGTTAGTAAAAGCAAAATAATCACTGAGGCCATATCGTTCATTTCTGTCAATTTTTATGAATTAATCGGGTAAGTTTTATAGATAAATCGGTAAGTATAATTTTTGCATTTCCATTTCTCTCAATATGATAAATAGCACTCGAAAGAGATTCAAATATTTCTTTAATATTATTTCCATTGACAAATGGCGCAAATTTTTCTAAAGTGAAGTTGTCAACTTTAGTTGCTAAGTAAATTAGTTTTTCTGTGCTATAATTATATAATAATGCTTGTCGAAACATATTGATACAATAATTCAAAAATTGCTTTTGACCTTCTCTGCCTATACCAGCTATAGTTTCGCTCCATAAAATTAATTCACGAATAGAAGAAGCATTTTTTTTTGCAACAAAAGCAGTGCGTACCCATGCCACAAACCATTTTTCATATTCATCATCATCGGAATTGTTTTTCACAAAATGAATGGCTTTATTATAATTTCCTTGAGACTGCAGGGCAACTGAAGTGGCCGAATGTTCATCTAGAAAATAATTTAATTGTAAAGCCTTTGATATTATTTGGTCGGGTAAACGAGCAAAGTGTGTTATCTGACAGCGTGAACGTATAGTAGGAAGTAATTCTTCTTCATTTTCAGTGATCAAAATAAACAATGTTTTTTCGGGGGGTTCTTCCAATAGTTTTAGAATTTTATTGGCTGCTTCATGATTCATTTTTTCTGCCATCCATATAATCATGATTTTGTAACCACCTTCAAAAGACTTTAATAACATAGACTTTAATATGTCTTCGGCATCTTCAACTCTTATAATTCCTTGTTTGTTTTGAGCACCCAAATGTTTGTACCAGTCGATAAGGTTTCCGTATGGATTTTGATTAACAAAGTCTCTCCAATCTCCCAAAAAATCCGCACTTTTTGGATTTTTTTTAATATCCTCATTGGTAACATTTGGATAAATAAAATGCAAATCGGGGTGAGCAAGCGAACTAAACTTGAGATTACAACTTTCATTCCCGCCACTATTTTCAGCTCCAACATTGTTACATAAAATAAATTGTGCATAGGCAATAGCCATTGCAAGAGAGCCCCAGCCTTCTTGGCCTATAAACAATTGCGCATGAGAAATCCTTCCCGAAAGCGCATTTTTTATAAGGTAATTTTTAATAGAATCTTGTCCGAGAATATCTGAAAACTGCATATAGCAAATATAGAAGAATTATTCTGCTTACAGCACCCCACTATTCTAGATAAATATAAATTTATCAAAGAGGCGCTATTATTTTAGGACACTTTGGCAACTTAATATTTCCTTAAAAAACAAATGAATCAGCGTATCTAAAATGAATCAGCCTTTATTTTCAATACATTTGCTAATCCTAGATTTTTTTAAAACCACTATGAAAACAGTTCAAGAAATAAATTTTTATAACCAGAAAGCAATAATTAGAGTTGACTTTAACGTACCGTTAGATGAAAATTTTAATGTAACGGACATAACTAGAATTGAATCTGCCAAACCTACTGTAGATAAAATAATTGCCGATGGAGGAAGTGTTATTTTAATGTCTCATCTTGGAAGGCCAAATGGAGTTGAAGCTAAATATTCATTACAACATATTAAATCAAAAGTTGCCGAAGTTTTAGGGGTTAATCTATTATTTGCCCCTGATTGTATTGGTAGCGCCGTTTCTGAAACAGCCAAAAATTTAAAGCCCGGGCAAGTATTATTATTAGAAAATCTCCGCTTTTATACCGAAGAAGAATCGGGGGATGAAGATTTTGCAAAAGAACTTGCTTCATTGGCTGATATATATGTGAATGATGCTTTTGGAACCGCCCATCGTGCTCATGCATCTACTACTATAATTGCTAAATTTTTTCCTAAAAATAAATGTTTTGGGTTGCTTTTGGCAAAAGAAATAGATAGTTTAAATCGCGTTTTAAATAATTCGGTTGCTCCTGTAACAGCAATTCTAGGGGGTTCAAAAGTTTCTTCTAAAATCACAGTCATAGAAAATATTTTAGATAAAGTAGACCACATGATTATTGGAGGCGGAATGACGTTCACATTTGTAAAAGCTATGGGAGGTGAAATAGGGGATTCTATATGCGAAGACGATAAACAAGCTCTAGCTTTAAAAATTTTGGAATTGGCAAAAGAAAAAAATGTTCAAATACACATTCCTGTTGATGTAGTTGCTGCCGATTCGTTTTCAAATACAGCAAACACGAAAGTTCTAGATGTAAACCATATTCCAAATGGCTGGCAAGGATTAGATGCGGGACCTAAATCTTTGGAAAATTTTAGAGAAGTAATTAGGAACTCAAAAACAATACTATGGAATGGGCCTTTAGGCGTTTTTGAAATGGAGCAATTCGCGAAAGGAACAATAGCATTAGGAAATTATATTGCCGAGTCAACAGAAAATGGTGCTTTTTCGCTTGTAGGCGGCGGTGATTCTGTTGCGGCGGTGAAACAATTTGGATTGGAAGAAAAAATGAGCTACGTTTCTACAGGAGGAGGCGCAATGTTAGAAATGTTGGAAGGAAAGGTATTGCCAGGAATAGCCGCAATTTTAGATTAAAAACGGTTATATAATAAATATTAATTAAATGCGTTATAAATTGTATTTAACAACGCAGACTTAAGTGAGATTTTATGAAATTTAAAAAAATGACAACTTTATTATTGGTGTTTGCATCTTCAGTAATCTTTGCACAAGATACGATTGTTGCTTTACCCGTAAAAAAAGAACCACTAACCAGAAAAGAAGTTTTAGATTCTATTAAATCCACTTTCGTTCATGATAAAATAGCTTCGTGTATAGACAGTTTATGGATGAATGAAATGGTTAGTCTTGATTTATACGATAATTTAACAACTGATATTGCCAATATAGATATAGATCAAAAAGTAGATTTTGAATTACCTACAGAACTTCTAAAAGAGCGATTAAAGGCAATGGATGATAAATCGCCATTCAATATCGAGTATAATATAGGCTTAGAAAATGTAATTAAATCATTCTTAAAAAACAGAAAAAAAGGTTTTGAAAGATTGATGGGAATATCCCAGTTTTATTTTCCAATATTTGAAGAATCACTAGCCGCTCACAATATTCCTTTGGAGATAAAATACCTTTCGGTAGTAGAGTCGGCTTTAAATCCGAGAGCCGTTTCCAGGGTTGGAGCAACAGGCTTATGGCAATTTATGTATCAAACAGGAAAACAATATGACTTAACAATTAACTCCTATGTTGACGATAGAATTGATCCTATTAAAGCAAGTAATGCCGCTACACAATATATGAAAAAGATGTACGCGATGTTTGGTGACTGGGATTTAGTATTAGCGTCTTACAATTCTGGGCCAGGGAATGTGTCAAAAGCCATAAGAAGATCAGGGGGGAAACAAAATTACTGGAATATTAGAAATTATTTGCCAAAAGAAACCCAGGGTTATTTACCAGCTTTTCTTGCTACTATGTATATTTTCGAATATCACAAAGAGCATGGTATTAAACCACAAAAACCAGTGGCAAATCATTTTGCTACTGATACCGTAATGATTAAAAAAGCAATTACTTTCAAACAAATTTCAGAATTATTGGACGTGACAATAGCAGAAATTCAATTTTTTAATCCTTCCTTCAAAAGAGATGAAATCCCATCTATTAAAGGAGAGCATCATTTCTTACGTTTGCCTGTTGACAAAATTGCGGTATTTACATCAAACGAAGATAAAATATATGCCTTTATTAAATATGAATCCGATAAAAGAGAAAAGCCTTATCAAACTTCTATAGCAAGTAAAACGATTAAGGAGAAGAAACTAGACCCAAATGTTAAGTATCATAAAGTTAAAAAAGGCGATAGTTTATTAGGTATATCAACCGAATACGGAATTTCATTAGTTGAATTAAAAAAGTGGAATAATTTAAAAAGTGATTACGCGCCGCTTGGTAAAAGTTTAAAAATCATCGTTTCTGATGTTGTTGCAAATAGTGATAAAAAACCGGAAACAAACGCAGAGGCAAACACAAAAAATGAGCCAACACCTGTAAAAGAAAATACAGCATTGGTTGTAAATCCAGTAAAAACGTATAAAGAAGAGAAAGTTATTACATACAAAGATGTGATCAAATACCATAAAGTAAAAAATGGCGATAATCTTAGCGAAATTGCTTCAAAGTATAATGTAAGTTTAACCGAAATAAAAAAATGGAACAACCTAAGCGGAACAAATATTGGGGTTGGAAAAAGTTTAAAAATAATTAAAAACGAGAAGGTTGTAACCACCATAAGAAAAGAAATAAAAGTTGACAAAAAAGCAACAGAAACGCTAGTTGCAAACAAAGAAGAAAAAGAAAATAAAAGCGATTTTTACGAAGTTCAAAAAGGAGACAACTTATTTAGCATCGCCAAAAAGTTTAATGTGAGTTTGGAGGATTTGAAAAAGTGGAATAATTTAAATGATCTAAACATTGATCAAGGTTCAAAGTTAGCGCTAATTAATAAAGGAAAAGCCCAAGCTACAGAGTCAACTGAAGTTAGTGAACATATTGTAGAAAAAGGCGAAAATTTATTAAGTATTTCTAAAAAGTATAACGTTTCTGTTGAAGAGATTAAAGATTGGAATAAAATTCAAGACAATACGGTTTTGCTAGGATCAAAGTTAATTGTGGCGAAATCCAATAATGCATCAGACTCTCCTCAAGAACAATCAAATAAGCAAAATATTGCTGCGAAAGACCGAGAAGCCGTTAAATTGTATTACGTAAAAAAAGGTGATTCTTTGTTGAGTATTTCAAGAAAATATCCCGGGGTTTCTATTTCAGATTTAAAAAAATGGAACGGAATAAAGAATGAAGCTATAAAACCCGGAATGAAATTAAAAATTAACGGTTAATCCGAAAAATCTTCTATAAATTTGGGTTTTATTTCAACTATGAATAAGACTCATTTTTTTTGCTTTTTTGCAATTATCATCTTAAGCTCATGCTCGTTTAAAAACGATAACGAATCCGATAATTCTTCAGCAGCAATAAATACGATATCAGTTATTATTGATGACAAACTTTGGAACGGTGAGGTTGGAGATAGTATACGGAAAAAATATGCTTCCCCCATTTTAGGACTACCACAAGAAGAGCCGTTATTCACAATTAATCAATATCCTGCCAACTTTTTTGAAGGCTTCTCATCGGATAGTCGAAATATACTTGCTATTAAGAAGAGCAATTTCAACAAATATGAACTAAAAGAAAATGAATATACTTCTCCTCAAAACGTATTTCATATCACTGGGAAAACTTCTTTTGAAATATTGGATTTACTTGAGAAGCATACATCAGAAATTATACGAAGAATGCGAGCAGTGGAAATTGTTCACTATCAAACAACAATAAAAGATTCATTATTAGACACAAAAGAAATTCAAAAGAAATTTAAAATCAATTTATCGATTCCTTCAAAATACGAATATGTGATGCGAAGAAGAAATTTCATTTGGCTTAAGTCTGAAATTGTTAGTGGAAATACGAGTCTATTAATTTATCAAATCCCCTGGAAATCTATAGGCACTAATAATCCCGTTAACAATATTATAAACATCAGAGATTTTTTTGGAAGACGGTTTATTCATGGCTCTGCATACAACACAAAAATGGTTACAGACCGCGCTTATTCTCCTTATTTTTCTAAAACTTCTTTGTTCGGAAATAAAGTGTATGAAACTAAAGGGACATGGCAAATGAAAAACGATTTTATGTCGGGGCCTTTTATAAATTACGCTATTTTTGACAAAGCACATCGTAGGATTTTAATTTTAGAGGGATTTTGTTATGCGCC
>CAMDSN010000085.1 GCA_945907225.1 Flavobacterium psychrophilum
TCAGTTTTATAATCATCTGCAGCATCTTCAGGTTTTGGTAATGCCTCTTGCTTGGTTCCAAATTTAATTGGAATAGGCATGAACTTATTGTATTTGGTTAGCAGCTCTCGAATTTTGAATTCTTCTAAAAACTCTAATGAATCTTCAGCGATATGAAGAATAATTTCTGTGCCTCTTTCAGTTTTTTCTGATGCTACTAGGGTAAACTCTGGACTTCCGTCACAGGCCCAATGTGCAGCGGGTTCATTTTTATATGATTTTGAGATGATTTCAACTTTTGAGGCAACCATAAAAGCCGAGTAGAAACCCAGTCCAAAATGACCTATAATTCCTGAGTCTTTGGCAGCATCTTTATACTTTTCTAAAAATTCTTCTGCTCCCGAAAATGCAATTTGATTAATGTATTTTTCAACTTCCTCAGCGGTCATTCCAATCCCTTGATCAATAAGGTGTATTTTTTTTCCTTCTTTATCAATTTTGATTTCTATAATTGGATTGCCATATTCTATTTTGGCCTCTCCAATGCTTGTTAAATGTTTTAGTTTTAAGGTTGCATCTGTTGCGTTAGAGACTAATTCGCGTAAGAAAATTTCATGGTCATTGTATAAAAACTTTTTAATTAACGGAAAGATGTTTTCTACGGATACGTTGATTTTCCCAGTTGTCATATTTATAATTTTTAGGCCTGCCATCCGACAGGCGGGTTAAATAATTTAAAAAATTATTGTATTCAAAACTGGTACCAAAGGCAGGTGCTATGACAAATTGACGTAGTTTTATTTGGTTAAGGAAAAATACATGCCTTCCATTAATTTAAAATTATTATTTTTTCACTTCAAACTATTTTGAAGCCAGATTTACTAGTTGAAAGCAATAAAATAGTTATTGGTTTTTTATTGTTTCTTTTGTTTGCTGTTTTCTATAAGTTCCAACCGCTTCATTAAAAGTTCATTATCTTTTATTAATTTTTCTATGAGAATTTGTTGCTCTTGGATTGCTTTTACAGTTATTGGAATGATATCATTGTACCTCATGCCGTAATTACCCTCAGGATCTTTATAAATGACACCATTATTATTATCTCCTACCTTTTTCAAAGACGCTTCTACTTCTTGTGCAATGAAACCATATTCTGTTTTTTTATTTTCATCATTTTTTTTGAAATAGGAAACAGGTCTTAATTTTTTTATAAAATCCAATCCTAAAGGGGAGTCTTTAATATCCGATTTAGCTCTTCTATCTGAAATTACAGTCCATGAAGCTGGAGTTGTAGCAAGAGTTTGACTGTTTCCAATCCTTATATGATTATTAGCTGTAGAAGCTGCGCCCTGCCCAATAACTATACAACTAGCAAATCCACTACTAGCACCTTGACCGATAATTACATTGTTAGATGTTGAAAGAGTAGGTCCCGCTTGATGACCAATCACTACATTACTAGTTGCAGTTGCAGTTGGAGACTGCATTGCAAAAGAACCTATTGCTACGCTTTGAGAAACATTTTGTGCACCTGCAGCTCCCATAGCTTGATGACCAATTGCAACCATATTACTAGAAGCAGCATTACTGGACAGCTCCCCAGCATTAGAGCCAAAAAAAACATTGTTGGTTGATGTATTAAGTCTCCCCGCTTGTGCGCCAAAGCTAGTAACACTAGAAGCTATAGTTCCAGCCCATTGATTTGCTCTTCTAATACGAAGATCTTGAGCATCTGTTGTACCAATAAAATTATTAGCAGGATTTGTTCCACTATTTCCGGTTAGTGACCAAGGATTGGCTGCTGTTGTGGCCAATCGTACCCAAGGTCCCGTAGTAGTACTCAAATAATAAAATCCTGGTGTGACGTCGCTTACAGTGGCAGTATTATATACAAGTTCTGAGGTTGTGCCGGTAAGAACAGGAAGTACTGTTGTTGTGTTTGTCAACGCTACTCTTGGGATTAATAATCCATTATCGGTTGATGTTATATCAAGTGCCCCTGACGGATTTGTAGTTCCTATGCCTACTTGGGCTTTTGTTTCAATTGTTGGAAGAATAAGAAACAAAAATGCAACTACTGAGACTAATTTTTTCATTGATGTAGAATTAATTTTACTAGAATATAAAAGTAATTTATTATTGTTAAACTATAACTTTAGTTTGACATACATTAACCATACACAAGATATAATTTCCAGCCAACTCTAAAACCATTGAATTTAGCTGTTTCTAGCAAATGAACTTGACTTAAAAATATGGCATCGTGTTTTTTTGTTGTGTTAATGTAAAGTATGTAATAGCCTTGTATTTATTTTTTTAATAAAAATTCTCATTTATTAATAGAACCTTTTTTTGGCTTATATAATTTACTTCACGATTTAAAAGCTATAGTGGATACAAAATCTTATTCTAAGTACATCACAACAGTAATATAAATCATCTAAATTTTCATTTTGTTTCAAATACTACTAGTTTTTTGTAATAAAATTGAACATTGTTTATAATTTTACACTTTTTATTTTACTATGCTAAAAGTTCAAAACATCTCTTTTTCTTACAACGAACAAAAAACAATAAATGAAGTTTCTTTCGAATTACAGAGCGGGAAAAACTTAGCTGTTATTGGCGAGAGTGGTTGCGGTAAAAGTACCTTACTCAAGCTTATTTATGGTCTTTATGATTTAGATTTTGGAGAAATTTATTGGAATAATGAACTGGTTTTAGGACCCAAATATCATTTGATTCCGGGTATGGAATATATGAAATATTTAGCCCAAGATTTCGATTTAATGCCATTTATATCGGTAGCTGAAAACGTAGGTAAATATCTTTCAAACACCAATAGTAAAAAAAAGAAGGCAAGAATTGCTGAATTGTTAACCTTGGTTGAAATGGCTGATTTTTCTGAAGTAAAAGCTCAGTATTTGAGTGGCGGACAAATGCAAAGAGTGGCTTTAGCAAGGGTTTTAGCTTCGGAACCCGAATTACTTTTACTAGATGAACCGTTTAGCCATATTGATAATTCAAGAAGAAATAGTTTACGCCGTAATTTGTTTTCGTATTTGAGGGAAAAGAAAATTAGTGTTATAGTTGCTACTCATGATAGTTCTGATGTTTTATCTTTTTCTGACGAGGTGATTGTTTTAAAAGGTGGAAATAAAATTATGCAAGCTGATCCCGAATCCGTTTATAACAACTCTAATAATTATTACATAGCCTCACTTTTTGGGGATGTAAATGAAATAACCATTGAAGGGAAGACACAGTTTAAATATCCTTGGCAATTGGAACAAATTGAAGATTCTAAATTTAAAGTTAT
Organism: Flavobacterium psychrophilum; assembly: GCA_945907225.1. Lineage (GTDB taxonomy): Bacteria > Bacteroidota > Bacteroidia > Flavobacteriales > Flavobacteriaceae > Flavobacterium > Flavobacterium psychrophilum_Q. The sequence continues at coordinate 3,299 of CAMDSN010000085.1, forward strand.
TGTAAAACAATATTTTTTTAAAGGGAGTCATTATTTGATTGAATCCGAATTTTTAAATCGTAAAATTTATTTTGAAAGCAATGTATCCATCCCAATGAATACAAATGTGTGCTTGATAGTAAAGGTGTGATTTTTTTCATTTCTACTTCCATTTTTAAAGTATCAATCTTTGACCAAGATTCAAATCTTTTAAAAATGTTTAGAAAAAACTCTAAATTAAATTGTAAAAATTGTAGAGCAATCAAAATATTATATTTAACAGACTTTTATTTTTTTAAGTATTTTTCTAAAAACTGATCTTGCTCCCATAAAAGGTGTAAAATATTTTCTTCAGTAACATAACTGTGAGCTTCTTTGGGTAATAAAACCAATCTCACCGGCGCCCCTAAATTTTTCAAGGCTTGAAAATATCTTTCTGATTGCAAAGTAAATGTACCCGGATTGTTGTCTGCATCTCCATGAACCAATAACAAAGGTGTTTTCATTTTATCAGCATTCATAAATGGAGACATTGTATTGTATATTTCAGGAACATCCCAATAATTTCTTTGTTCGCTTTGAAATCCAAATGGGGTTAAGGTTCTATTATAGGCACCACTTCTTGCTATTCCACAAGCAAATAAATTTGAATGCGTTAATAAATTAGCTGTCATAAATGCACCATATGAATGTCCTCCAATGGCTACTTTCTTTTTATCAATATATCCTAAGTTGTAAACAGCATCAATTGCTGCAGCAGCATCATCAACCAGTTGGGTCATAAAAGTGTCATTCGGTTCAGTTGTGCCTTCGCCAATAATAGGGAAGGAGGCATCATCAAGCACAGCATAGCCCTTGGTAACCCAATATACGAAAGAACCATAATAAGGGAATGTGAATTCATTGGGATTTTTATCATTTTGACCTGCAGAGTTTTTATCTTTATATTCCGCTGGGTAAGCCCAAATAAGCAAAGGTAATTTGTCTAATTTCTTTTCTCGATCATAATTTTCTGGTAAATAAAGTGTTCCAGATAAATCTATTCCGTCTTTTCGTTTGTATTTTATAACTTCTTTGTAAATGTTTTTTATGCTTTCAAACGGATTTTTAAAACGTGTTAGTTGTGTTGTTTTTTTTGATTTTATATTTCTAAAATAGTAGTTTGGAAATTCATTTTTTGATTGAATTTGAACCAAAACCTCTCCCTTTTTAAAATCCTCAATAGAAATTAAATCTTCCTTTTTGTCTTTGAATGTTGAGGTGTAAAGTCTTTTCGTTTTTAACGTATTAAGATCAAATTCGTCAATAAATGGAAATTGTCCGTCTTTTGTAAACCCATTACCTATTAAATAGGCTTTATTATTTTCAATTGCTAAAACATTTTTATTCCATTCGTTTCGTTTTGTCTCAAAACTGCCTGGATCGGCATAAATATCTTGTGAATTTCTATTGGCGATAATTTTTGGTTCTTTTTTTGGGTCAGACGGATTTATAATATAGGTTTTTGTATTCCTTGTGTCATACCATTCGTCAAATACTATTGCTGTATTTTCATCACCCCAAATTATACCGTTATATCTTTGTTGGGTTTTAAACAATGAGATAGGTTCATTCGTAAACGGGGCGTCCCATGAGAATATTTCGTCTCTAAAATCAACTTTTAAGGCCTGATTTCCTTCGTCAAGTGCAACTACATAAGTTAAAGAAGAAGGTTTGTCGGCTCGCCATCCCATGCTTCTTTTTCCCAATCTAACAGATGAAAATCCTTTGGGTAACACTTCGTTTAAAGGAACGTCATTGACTACTTTTATTTCTTTTCCAGCTAGATTATATATGACACTCTTTAGTGGAAAACGGTTGTAAGGGACTATGTATGAAAACGGTTTTTGAATTGTAGTAAGCATTAAAAAATTTCCATCTGGAGAATAACTTTCACCAGCATATAAATTTCTTTCCTTAAAAAAATCAACTTTTCCAAAAATAGTCACTGTGTACAATTCGGAACTCATTAAAGTTTCAAAATTTGTTTCGTCTGTTTTATTTTTTAATAAATCGGCATAGGTTCTGTTTTGTGATTTAGATCCGTCACTACCCGATATGGTTGGTCCTTTTGGCAAGTCCTTTTTTATATCAATTAATGCTGCTCTGTTTTTTGGGATCATTTTAACTAAAAGTGTTTCGCTATCTTTTAACCAATTTATTGGGTTTCCTATATTCGCATTCAAACTAGCATCAGTCAATTTTGTAGCAACGGCAGATACTACATCAATTATCCACAACTCTACGCCTGTCGCAATTGTATTGGTAAATGCAATTTTTTTCTCATTAGGAGACCAACTTATATTTGTGATTTTTGCTTTTTCTGGCAATCCGGATATTTGCCTTTCTGTTTTTTCTGTTACTTTTCTAATTTTTAGGTTAGCAATATAATTTATTGCACTTCCTATATTGGTTATTGGATTAATTCTCAATCCACCCAAACGCATTTCATCTTGATTTAGTTCTTCTAATGATTTATAGGTATTTCGATATGAAAATAGCATATACTCTTTTTTAGAATCCATGCTAATGCTGGGTGCTCTATCATATTCTGCCAGAGTCAATATTGAACCGGTTGGTTTTTGAAAAGTTATGTTTTCTTGCGATGAAGCAGTTAGGAAACTTATACAAATAAGGATAAATAATAAATATTTAGGTTTCATGTCAATGGTTTTGGTTTACCAACCCAATTTTAGGCTGTTTGTCACAAATGTATTAATTAAAAAATAAAATAAGGAGCTTCAAAAATTGCTTATTTTTACGAGATTTAAATTTGTAAGTATGTATCAGTCTAAAATAACGGGTCTCGGATTTTATGTCCCAGATAACATAATAACCAATGAAGATTTATCAAAAATTATTGATACTGATGATAATTGGATACAGGAGCGAACGGGTATTAAAGAAAGAAGACATGTTGTGAGAGGCGAAGACACAACAACTTCAATGGGAGTTAAAGCAGCAAATATTGCTATTGAGCGCTCTGGAGTTGCTGCAGATGAAATCGATTTTATAATCTTCGCCACAATTTCCCCTGATTATTATTTTCCGGGACCAGGTGTCTCTTTACAAAAGGAATTAGGATTAAAAACGATTGGTGCATTAGACATAAGAAATCAATGTTCGGGTTTTATTTATGCGCTATCTGTTGCAGACCAATTTATTAAAACAGGTATGTATAAGACTATTTTAGTTGTCGCCTCTGAATTACAATCGTTAGGATTGGACATGACAACTAGGGGTAGAGCAGTATCGGTAATTTTTGGAGATGGAGCAGGAGCAGCAATTTTAACACGGAGTGATGACGATAGTGGTATTTTATCAACGCACTTACATTCAGAAGGGGAATATGCTAAAGAGTTAGCCCTACTGGCTCCTGGTATGGGAGGAAGATGGGTTACAGACATACTTTATGAAAATGATCCAAATGACGTGTCATATTTTCCATATATGAATGGTCAATTAGTTTTTAAAAATGCAGTAGCTCGTTTTAGCGAAGTAATTGCCGAAGGATTAGAAGCAAACAATCTGCGTGTGGAAGATATAGATTTATTAATTCCGCATCAAGCTAATTTGAGAATTTCCCAATTCATTCAAAAGAAATTCGATTTAAGTGATGATCAAGTTTTCAATAACATTCAAAAGTATGGAAATACTACAGCTGCATCAATCCCAATTGCCCTAACAGAGGC
>CAMDSN010000086.1 GCA_945907225.1 Flavobacterium psychrophilum
TATGACCAAGACATAATTCTATATAACGGCAGAGATTATATCTTAGAAGAAATGGAAGGGTTGCAATTTAGTATAAATGCCAAATCATTTTACCAAACTAATTCGCAACAAGCTTTTGAATTGTATTTAATTACAAGAGATTTTGCAGGGTTAACAGGTAATGAAGTCGTTTACGATTTATATACCGGAACTGGTACAATAGCTCAATTTGTAGCAAAAAAAGCAAAAAAAGTAATTGGTGTGGAAGCGGTTCCAGAAGCCATTGCTGACGCCAAAGAAAATGCAAAACGCAACAGTATTACCAATTGTGAATTTTATGTAGGTGATATGAAAAACGTATTTAACGATGACTTTATAGCGCAACACGGCCAGCCAGATGTAATTATAACTGATCCGCCAAGAGACGGGATGCACAAAGATGTAATCGAACAATTGCTTAAAATTGGTGCCGATAAGATTGTGTATGTGAGCTGCAACTCGGCTACACAAGCTCGTGATTTAGCGTTAATGGACGAACAATACAAAGTGACGCGCGTGCGTCCGGTAGATATGTTTCCACAAACACATCACGTAGAAAATGTTGTACTTTTGGAGAGACGTCAGAGTTAAAAATAGTGCTACGGAATGTTTTTAAATAAGTCAACAGGCGCGTTGGAATATATTTATCAGAAAAATACTTAGAAACTAATGAAAAAAATACTTGTTCTATTACTAATAACCATAAACCTCTCCAGTTGTGAGAAGGATGACATCTGCACGGATGAAACCACACCCCAATTGGTATTGGAGTTTTATGATATTTCAAATCCTTCAATTAAAAAACCTGTTGTAAATTTAACAATTACAGCTGAAGGGCAGTCATCATTAGGAACTTTTAACGGCCAAACAAAAATTTTACTACCTCTCAATACAAGTCAAGATCAAACAAAATATAGTTTAAAATTGAACAGCACAAGTATAAATGGATCAAACGAAGATTTTCTTCAGTTTAATTATACGCGTCAAGATATTTTTGTTTCCAGAGCTTGTGGTTTTAAAACAATTTTTGAATTGAATCAAACGCCACTCGGATTAATAAAATCTGAGCCAACTATTGAAGATGGCTTTTGGATTCAAGATATAAATCTATTAACATCTAACATTTCAACTGAAAATGAAACACATATCAAAATTTACTTTTAGTATAACTTTGGTTTTGCTTTCATTTTTAAGCAATGCACAAGAAAAAACTTCCAAAGAAAATATAAATATTGAAAAAGGAATCGCAAAAGACAGTATTCCACCCAAAAAAGAGCGTTATGGTTTACGTGTGGGTGTCGACTTTTTCAAACTATCGCGTTCTTTTTTCGAAAAAGAATATAAAGCAATAGAATTTGTTGGTGATTATCGTATAACTAGAAGACATTTTTTAGCAGCTGAAATTGGAAATGAGAATAAAACCGTCAACGAAGACCAATTAAATTTCACTACAAAAGGAACCTTTTTAAAGGTTGGTTTCGATTACAATTCATTTGTGAACTGGGGAACAATGGAAAACGTAATTTCAATTGGATTGCGTTATGGAGCAAGTAGTTTTAGCCAAACTTTAAATAGTTATCAAGTGTATAATACAAATCCCTATTTTGGTGAGACTCCAGTTGTACTTTCGGGTTCGAAATATGATGGTTTATCGGCACAATGGATAGAAGTTGTTGCAGGTATGAAAGCCGAGGTGCTCAAAAATATATTTGTGGGATTTAGTTTTAGACTTAATAGATTACTATCACAAAAGACACCTGATAATTTTGGAAATCTTTATATTCCTGGCTTTAATAGAACTTATAATGGAGATTTTGGTGCAGGATTTAATTATACAGTATCCTACTTTATCCCTTTATATAAATCAACTGTTAAAACGAAAGAATCTAAAAAGAAACCCAATACAAAAGAAAAAAAATAAATCAAAACTAAATTAAAACACATGTCAAAAAAAATAAAATGTTTTATTTACAACCTTATATGCTTTGCTATACTTTTCATTTTAACACGTTATTTAATTGAGAATTATGCATCACTGACAGGCTATTTCATTCCTCTAACTGCTTTTGTAATCAGTACACTTTTAGCACCAAAATTTCAAGCCATTCAAACACCAACCGGAGAGAAGATATTTATGAAATGGCTTTTAATTAAGGGAACTCGTGAAATTGGATAAGAAGCAATGAAAACTAATATAAAGCTCATTTTAATTCCGGTGATATGCGTGTTTTTAATTTGTTGTAGTAAAAAAACATATAATCCTGATTGGGCTTATGAAATAGCACCACCAAGCTACAACGCACGATTTGAAACTTCAAAAGGATTTTTTGAGTTGCAGGTAACAAGGACTTGGTCTCCACTCGCGGCTGACCGGTTGTATCAAATGTTGAAACTAAAATTCTATGACAATACTTTAATATACCGTGTTGTACCCAATTTTGTAGTTCAATTTGGAAATATGGATACAGTAATTACTAAGAAAATGGAAACTCATAAATTAGCAGACGAACCCGTACTTAAAAGTAACTTAAAAGGTTTTGTGAGTTATGCAAGAGCTGGAAAAGAAACAAGAGGAAATGATTTATTCATAAATTTAAGAGACAATCAAAGATTAGATACAGTTCACGTTGAGGGAGTAGTTGGTTATCCAGTTTTAGGCAAAATTACAAAAGGCATGAATGTAGTTGAATCGTTTTATGCTCAATATGGAAACAAAACGTTAGAAGTTTATGATTCATTAAGTTCAAATCGACCCAAATTTCAACAGCTATTTCCCATGTTAGATTCAATAAAAAGGGCTTATATAATTAAAAACTAACGAAGCAATATTACAAAAAACCGATTTCAAAATTTATAAATCATAAACCTTTTGTCTTCTCTTTACTAATTATTACGCATTATGGATTTACAAGAACAATTAAAAAAATTATTTCCAGATCATGAACCTTCAAAAGAATCAACTCCAATAAAGGTTATTGAAGACAAACTTTTTTTTCAAAAAGAGCCCTTAGTTTGTAAATATGAAAAGCGGAAAGGAAAAGCCACAACAATTATTGAAGGTTATGAAGGAACTGAACAAGATTTTAAAGCATTAGCCAAAGAACTTAAAACCAAATTGAGTGTTGGTGGCACATTTAAAGATAGTGCTATCCTAATTCAAGGGGATTATCGCGATAAAATTATGGACCTATTGAAAGAAAAAGGATTTAAAGTAAAACGAGTTGGCGGTTAATCATTTGGTAGCTGTTTTTACTAATTAAACAATAAATTACCTCTTTAAAATATAAAAATGATACAAGCATCTGAATTAATATTAAATCCTGACGGTAGTATATATCACTTAAACCTCAAACCCGAACATATTGCCAATGACATTATTTTTGTGGGCGATCAAAATCGAGTGGAGAAAATTACCAAATTTTTTGATCGAATTGAATTTTCTACTCAAAAACGCGAATTTAAAACCCAAACCGGATTTTATAAAGGAAAAAAGATAACGGTAATGTCAACAGGAATTGGGCCTGACAATATAGACATCACAATGAATGAACTGGATGCGTTAGTTAATATTGATTTAAATACTCGCCTTCCCAAAAAAGAACTAACACGCTTAAATATAATCAGAATTGGAACTTCCGGTTCTTTACAAAACGACATACCCGTTGACAGTTTTGTCATGGGCTTATTTGGACTAGGATTAGACAATATGCTTCGTTCCTATGAAATAGAAGGAATTTGTGAAGATGAAATGGAAACTGCTTTTATCAATCACACAAATTGGGATTTACGCAAGGGCAAACCTTATATGGTTAAATGTTCTAGCGCGCTTATGCATAAATTTGATAGTAACGAAATTCACAAGGGTATTACAGGAACTGCGGGTGGATTTTATGGACCCCAAGGACGCGTCTTACGTTTAAATATTCAAGATCCTGAACTTAACAGTAAAATGGATAGTTTTAAATTTGGTGATATTAGAATTGCAAATCTTGAGATGGAAACTTCAGCTATTTATGGTTTAGGAAGGTTACTTGGTCACAATTGTTTGTCATTAAATGCCATTATTGCGAATAGAGCAAATGGAACCTTTAGCGAGGATCCCTATAAAGCGGTAGATGCCCTAATTCAATATGCTTTAGAGAAATTGGCGGGAGATAAATAATTTACCCTATCCATTAGTATTTAATTTAGCATACATTCTTTCTAATTTATTTAAAAAATGCAAACCATAAGAATTGTTGGAGTACCTGAACATTTTAATTTACCATGGCAAATAGCTATTGAGAATGGTAGTTTTATAAAGAACGGTATAGATTTACTGTGGAAAGATGTTCCTGAGGGAACAGGTAAAATGTGTCAAATGCTTAGAAATAAGGAAACAGATATTGCAATTGTTCTAACAGAAGGCATATTGAAAGATATAACTATTGGGAATGATAGTACTATTATTCAGATGTATGTGGATAGTCCGCTTATATGGGGAATTCACGTTTCGGCAAATTCAGATTATAATTCAATTAGCGATTTACAAGATAAAAAAATCGCAATTTCAAGATTAGGTTCCGGTTCTCATTTGATGTCAATTATTAATGCTGAAAACCAGAATTGGAGTATTGAAAATCTTCAATTTGAAGTTGTGCATACAATTGAAGGTGCCGTAGAAGCGCTAACCACGGGTAAAGCTGATTATTTTATGTGGGAACACTTTATGACGAAACCTTTTGTAGATAATGGCATATTTCGCCGTGTTGGGGACTGCCCTACTCCGTGGCCATGTTTTGTAATTGCGGTTAGAAATGATTTTTTAAAGAATAATGAAAAAATAATTGAAACACTTTTAAAAACTATCAACATGACCACAATGGGATTTAAAGAAATCCCAATGATTGATAGGAAACTCGCCACTAGATATAATCAAAGAATAGAAGACATACAAGAGTGGTTGAAACACACCAATTGGTCACAAAAGACTTTAGAAAAAAATACATTTGTTTCTGTTCAAAATCGGTTATTTGATTTGAAAATAATTGATAAAAAAATAGAATATTCCAAGCTAATCGGATGACTATTTTAAAAATATGTATTATCTAATTATCTTGATCCTTGATTTGTGAACAAACCCTTTTACATTTGATTGGGTATACACTACCCACCAGTTACTGTCTGTACTAGGGAAAACTTCATAGTTCTCCCCTTCGTATAATCTATCTATCTATAATTGGTGCAGTCTTGCTCATCCCATTTCTTACATTTGTGTATCCATCTGGATCGTCGATAATAGCGATTCGCATGTTGCTTCTACTTTCAGTTTGGTTTTTATTAAGTGTTGCCTTATCAATAGTAGAATTCAACTGAATTTCTTTTTGTCTAAGCTCATCTTCTTTTAATTCTAAAGCCTTTTTCTTTTCAGAAATCAATTCATCTTCTTTTTGTTTTAATTCTCTTTCTCTTAATTCTAATTCACTTTCTTTGTTGGTACTGTTAGAATTTCCACAAGATGTAAACACAAAATTAACAATTGCCAATACAATAACTATTTTTTTCATTTGTCTTATTTTTAATATTTGAGTAATAAATATAAATAGTTTCATTATAAATTTAAGAATCTTTGATAAGTAATATAATCTAACTCATTAAGTGAAATTATTTTTCTCAACTATTTTATTCAAAGATATTGCTTAGAATAATATTCCTGATAGGCCCCAGAAGTTACTCGTTGTAACCAATCCTCATTTGATAAATACCAATCAATTGTTTTTTCTAATCCTTCTTCAAAGGTAACAGTGGGCTTCCAACCTAGTTCTGTATTTATTTTTGAAGCATCAATAGCATATCGTAAATCATGACCTGGTCTATCTTTTACATAGGTGATCAATTTTTCAGATTCTCCTTTTAATCGACCTAGTTTTATATCCATTTGTTGACAAAGGAGTTTTACCAAGTCAATATTTTGCCATTCATTAAAGCCGCCTATATTATATGTTTCATGATTTTTTCCTTCATGAAATACTAAGTCAATAGCGATGGCATGATCTATTACGTACAACCAATCGCGTGTATATTTTCCATCACCATAAACAGGCAATGGTTTATTGTTAATAATATTATGAATAAACAAGGGAACTAGTTTTTCTGGAAAATGATTAGGTCCATAATTATTGGAACAATTTGTAATTACATATGGTAATCCGTAGGTTTCGCCATAGGCTCTAACAAAGTGGTCAGAACTTGCCTTTGAAGCAGAATAGGGCGAGTTGGGATCGTAAGGTGTAGTTTCTGTAAATAGTCCTTCAGCACCCAAACTACCATAAACTTCATCTGTTGAAATATGATAAAATCTTTTACCAGTATTATTATTCCATATGGTTTTGGCAGCATTTAATAAGTTCATAGTACCAATCACATTCGTTCTAACAAATGCTAATGGATCAGAAATAGATCGGTCTACATGAGATTCGGCAGCTAAATGCAAAACACCATCAAACTGGTGTTTTTGAAACAGTTCGGTTATAAAATCTGCATCAACAATATCACCTTTAATAAAAGTGTAATTTAGAGATTGATCAATGTCGGCAATATTCTCAAGATTTCCTGCATAGGTCAGTGCATCTAAATTAAATATTTGGTAGTTAGGATATCTCGTCACAAATCGTCTCACAACATGTGATCCAATAAATCCGGCACCTCCTGTAATTAAAATCTTTTTCATATAACAAAATTTAATAAAACCTGTTGGGTGTAATTATTTTTTATAGCCAATTTATACTAAATTGTCACATTGAGCTTGTCGAAATGTATTCTTTTTAATGTCTTCTATCCTTCCTTCGTCAGGACAGGCGGAGCTCAGACTGACATTTTTGTTCTAATTGAACATAAATTTCCTGCAAAATATATTAATAAAAGATTTTGATTAATTACACCCAACGGGTTTAAAATATTATTCTCCTAAAAATGGATATCGATAATCTTCAGGAGTTATAAA
>CAMDSN010000087.1 GCA_945907225.1 Flavobacterium psychrophilum
TTTCAATAATTGGAGCACTTTCAGATGGTTCGCCATTCATTTGCTTTGGTTCACCAATTAGTACTTTTGAAACGTTTTCATTTGAAAAATAAGTAGTTAAAAAAGCTATTGCGGTTTCGGATGGAATGGTTGTCAGGCCGGAAGCAATAATTTGTAACTCGTCGGTGACGGCAATTCCTGTACGTTTTATTCCGTAATCAATGGCGAGAATTCTTGACATTTATTTTTATTTCAAAGTTACATTAAAAATCATTTATATAAATAATTTTAAAAAAATGCAATTATCTTTGCTCAAACTCAAAATCCATGACTAACATACAATCCATTATTGAAAAAGCTTGGGAAAACCGAGAATTGTTAAAAGAGGAATCTACAACCAATGCAATAAGAGAAGTCATTGCGCTTTTAGACATAGGAAAATTAAGAGTTGCCGAACCAACTGCTACTACTTCGTCTTCGCTCGGCACAGGCTCTTGGAAAGTAAACGAATGGGTGAAAAAAGCGGTTGTGATGTATTTCCCGATTCAGAAAATGGAAACCTGGGAAGCCGGAATTTTTGAATACCACGATAAAATGTTGCTAAAAACCGGTTATGCCGAAAAGGAAATCCGCGTGGTTCCACCAGCAACTGCTCGTTATGGCGCTTACATTTCTAAAGGGGTGATTTTGATGCCAAGTTATGTAAATATTGGCGCTTATGTTGATGAAGGAACTATGGTTGACACATGGGCAACCGTGGGTAGTTGTGCGCAAATTGGTAAAAATGTACATCTTTCAGGTGGCGTTGGAATTGGTGGTGTTTTAGAACCTTTGCAAGCCGCTCCAGTTATTATTGAAGATGGTGCTTTTATTGGCTCACGTTGTATTGTAGTTGAAGGTGTTCGTGTGGAAAAAGAAGCGGTACTTGGTGCTAATGTTTGTTTGACGGCATCCACAAAAATTATAGATGTTACAGGAAGTGAACCTATTGAATACAAAGGATTTGTTCCTGCCCGTTCTGTAGTTATTCCGGGAAGTTATACCAAGAAATTTGCTGCAGGCGATTACCAAGTGCCCTGCGCCTTAATTATCGGAACCCGCAAACCATCGACTGATTTAAAAACATCGCTTAACAATGCGTTGAGAGAATATGATGTGGCGGTTTAATCCTAAACTAAGCAATCCAAAAGGAGAGAACTAAACTTAATTCATTAATAAATGAAAATATTAGTTATTCAACAGAAAATGATAGGCGACGTTTTAGCGACTAGCATCATATGCAATAACTTGAAAAAGATCTATCCGAATGCGCAAATTAATTATTTGATTTATCCGTTTACAATTCCTGTAATTGAAAATAACACGAATATTGATAATGTGATTATTTTTAAAAATGAATACCGAAAAAGCAAAAAAGCATTTTATTTATTTTTAAAATCAATCAAAAAATCAAAATACGATTTGGTTATCGATGCTTACGGAAAACTTGAAAGCAATTTAGTTGTCGCGTTTTCGGGTGCTAAAACTAAAATTGGTTTTTTTAAATCTTACACGCATTTTTTTTATACCAAAACAGTTAAAGAAATTTCAAAATCATCAACAAATGCAGGGACAGCAATCGAAAACCGATTGAATTTAGTAAAAATTATTGCTCCTGATTTTGAGTTCGATAACAAACCAAAAATAACGTTAACTCGATCAGAAATAGAAAATGGGAATCAAATATTGATCAAAAACAACATCAGTTTAGACAACAAAATCTACATGATCGGCGTTTTAGGAAGTGGAAAAAACAAAACCTACCCCAGTGCTTTTATGGCTCAAATTTTAGATTTTATTGTCGAAAAAACAGATGGAACTTTACTTTTTAATTATATGGAAAATCAAAAAATAGAAGCAAAAGCCATTTTTGAATTGTGTAAACCAACCACTCAAAAAAACATCAAAATTGATATTATTCCTGGTTCTATTCGAGAATTTTTATCATTAACCTATCATTGCAATGCTTTGATTGGGAATGAAGGTGGTGCCGTAAATATGGCCAAAGCATTATCAATTCCTACTTTTACAATATTTTCAACGTGGATTATCAAAGAAGCATGGAACAGTTTTGAAAACGAAACCAATACAATTTCAGTTCATTTAAAAGATTTTAAATCAGAATATTACAGAAATAAAACGGCTAAAGAAATGAGAAAACAAGCTTTAGATTTATATGAAAAATTTAAGCCAAATTTGATAATTCCTCAACTAGAAAATTTCTTAAAGATTAATTAATAGAAATTCCGTTAGGAGTTTTAATGATTTTATTTTCTTTAGTAAATGCGCGAATTTCATTGTTTTTTTTCCAAACTTCATCAGAAACATATCCTCTCTCGTGGTCTAAATGAACACAAATGGCGCTGTATCTAATTTGTTTGGATTTTAATCCCAAATTAAACAATCGTTCACCTAATTCACGGTCTTCTCCACCATATTTCATCTCTTCATTAAAGCCATCAACGGCTAACAAATCTGATTTCCAACCCGAAGCATTATGACCATTCCAAGTAGGTTTTGTCGGGGTTAAAAGATTTAAAATTTTGGTTAAAAAATGACTTTTTGAAAGTTTGAATTTTTTAATATTAGGGGTTAATCCTGCGGAGGTTAACCATTCCAAATCAAAACAATTTTGGTTTAGAATATCGTTTTTAGTAATAAATTTTGAAATATTCATTGGTAATTTGAAATATCCACCAGAAAGAAAAAAACCTTTCTCTCTAAATTCTAAATGCCTTTCCACAAAATCATTTCGAGGAATGCAATCGCCATCGGTGAAAATCAAATAATCCGATTGTGTTGCCAAAATCGCTTTATTCAAAATTTTTGTTTTTTGGAAGCCATTGTCCGGATGCCAAACATGAATGATCGGAATTTTTATATTTTTTTTTAAAGCAATAATTTTCTCTTTTGTTTCATCATTAGATCCATCATCTGCAATAACTATCTCAAAATCAGAAGTCGTTTGCGTACTAAAACCCCACAAAACCTTCTCCATCCATTCGACAGAATTGTAGGTACTCAAAATAACTGATGTTTTCATAAAAAAAATAAATACAATAATTATTTACAAAAGTAGTTAATAAATTATATTTGCGAAATAATAAGCCTTAATGAATCCAACTTTACCACAAAAAATATCTGTTTTAATAATCACTTTAAACGAAGCAGTTCACATGAAACCGCTTTTGGACGATTTAAAGTTTGCAGACGAAGTGATAATTGTTGATTCATACAGTACAGACGAAACGAAGTCGATTGCCTCTTCATTTGAAAATGTAAAATTTATTGAACATAAATTTGAAAACTATACTTCTCAACGAAACTTTGCAATCGATCAAGCCAAAAACAAATGGATTCTATTTATTGATGCAGACGAAAGATTAACGCCAGAATTGAAACTAGAAATTATCGAAACAATTCAAAACGAACCTGCATATAGTGCCTACTTAGTTTATCGTACATTTATGTTTAATAACAAAGTTTTACGCAATAGTGGTTGGCAAACCGATAGAATTTACAGGCTATTTAACAAAGAAAAAGCACGTTACGCAATTGAAAGATTAGTTCATGAAAAATTGGACGTAAACGGTGAAATCAGTTTTTTAAAACACAAATTAATTCATTATTCGTATAGTGATTATGACGTATACAAAGGCAAAATGATTAGTTATGGTAAATTAAAAGCTATCGAAGCCAAAAATAAAGGAATCAAGCCCAACGCCTTTCATTTTTATATCAAGCCAGCATACAAATTTCTTTACCAATATTTCATAAGATTAGGCATTCTTGACGGCACAAAAGGGATAACGATTTGTTATTTAAACGCATTAAGTGTTTACGTGCGTTTTCAGGAATTAAAAAAATTGAGGTCGAAATCTTAAGACTTCCAAAATTTTAATTTCTTTTTCACAAGCCTTTTCCTAGCAAAACGTTCTTGAAAATTGGAAGTATAAAACCACATTTTATTACAAATAGTCTCTTCAGTTTGAGCAGTGTAAAATTTAGAATATTCGTTGCTCATAATTACTATCATCTCTTTTTTGGGAGTCAAATGACTAAGGTTTTTCATTCTAGATTCAAAATTCATAGTTTCATGAAAATTCATTCTGTTTAAATCAACTAAATAAAAATCATACAGTCCGTTATTTTTATTTATAATCAAAGTATTACCGGGAGAATGATCTAAAAAATCGACTCCTTTTTCGTGCATGCCAAAAGAAAACTGAGTAAATTGTCTCAATATATTTTCATGATCCGGATAATCCGGAATTTCAACAAGTTCCCTGAAGGTCAAATCATAATCCAGATGATCACTCACAAAGTAACTGTCTTTGAGTCCAACAACATCATAATTTTCGAAATAAGCAATGGGCTGTGGAGTTCCGATTCCTTTTTCCAATAAGGTTGTGGCATATTCAAAAGAACGTCTGGCCTTGGATTTTCTGAAATATTTGTAGGCAATTTTATTTATTAAATTGGGAACCTTAAACGATTTGATGTTTATGGTTTTGCCTTCTAATTCAAATAGTTTGATTTTATTTCTTTTGCCATCGCCAAAAAGAATTCCTTTTGAATTGAAATGAGTAATATTATCTATTATTTGATTCTCAGAAGTTTTAAAAAAAGGATTTAGAATATATTTCATGAAATGTGGAAATTAAACGTCGACAAATGTATGTATTGCATTTTATTAAACCAATACTATCACAAATACTGATCAATCCCATTATTAATTCTAACTATTTTCTTTGATATGGTTTCATTTTGCATTTTATCATTCCGTTCAAAATTATGTTTTGAATTTATTTTATGATAAATATGATATACAATCCCAGCATAACGCAATCTTCTGGCTTTAACATCATTATTTCCTATACGAATTACTAAATCAGAGTCTTCCCTACCCCAACCTTCATAATCTTCATTATAACCGTTAACAGCTATAAAATCTTCTCTCCAAAAGGAAACATTGCAACCTCTAAATTTTTTTGAAATTCCTTTATGTGATTTATATAATTTAGATAAGAATGGAAGATGTAAACTCCTTGTTTTGTTTTTAATTTCTTTGGAAAAAAAATGAAACTTAATCCTCTTATTTTCAAAAACTTTAGAAACAAATTCAGGTAAAATATTCACTCTTGAACCATAAAGATAAATCCCTTTTTGAGCAAAATTAATATGGTCTTCAATAAATCTTGGATGCATAATACAATCCCCGTCAATCTGAATAATATATTCTGCTACAGAACCTGCAACTGCTTTATTTAAAATTTTAGACTTTCTAAAACCGATATCTTCTTGCCAAAAATGATGGATGGAAATGGCACACATTTTTTGAAAATCTTCTATCAACTGCTTGGTTTCCTGTTTTGAACCATCGTCTGCTATGAGAATTTCATCAGGCAAAACGGTTTGAGAATTGAGACTTCTTAATACTAAATCAAGAGACTGAGACCAATTATAGGTTGAAATTAATAATGCTGTTTTCATTTATAAATTAGATATTCTGATAGATTGATAAAGTGTTCATCGCTGTGTGTCCTGCCGTGAAATTTTCGAAAAAAATATCATACGACCTTTTTACAAACTCTTCTCTCTTTCTTTGATTACCTAATAATTCTTCAATATTTGAAGCTAAACTCTCAAAATCTCTTACTTCAGACAAATACCCATTAAAGTCATGAGTAATCGCTTCTGGTATACCACCAGCTTTAGTACTCACAACAGGTGTTTTCTTTAAAAAAGCTTCGAAAATAGTAAGTGGAAGCCCTTCTCTTTCTGAACTCATTACATACAAATCAAATTGTTCTAAAAAATCTGATGCAGAAGGCTGAAAATCTGTTAGGGTAATAAAATCTTCTAATTTAAACTCTGAAATTAAGTTTTGAATTTCAGGTGTCAATTTATTCGAAAATTCTCCAACCTGCAACAAATGAACATTCTTCACCCCTTTAACATTAACTAAATGATTCATCGTTTTAATCAAAGTAAATAAATCTTTGGCTTTTACATGATTTGCTATATTGCCTATAATTAATTTATCATTAGTTATTTTGAATAACTCTCTCAAATTTATATTTTTTCCAACATTAGTTCTGTTTAAATCAATTCCGTCATATACTACTGTCAGTTTATGCAAATTATTCTTAGTCATAATCGCTGAAAAAGATTTCTTAACAGCTTTAGAAACACAAATGATTGTTTTAATGTTTCTGTAATTATACTTAAACTTACTTAAGATACTACTACTACTCCCCATCCCTTTTTTAGAAAAAATGGCCTTTGTTTTCAGCCAAAATAACATATCGGAAATTGTAAAAACAGTTAATGAATCACTTGTGTGCAAATGAATTACATCTGGTTTTATTTCTTTAACCAAAGTTTTCAAATAACGGCAATTCACAAACTTATTGAGTTTATCTCCTTTTGCTTCAACAAAACTAATATCCTTAGCTTTACATTCTAGATGAAGCGATGACTCTTTTATCCCAAAAACCATGTTTTCCAAACCTAATTTAGTCAATTCGGGTATCATATCAATCATTTGTTGCTCATTACCGCCCCATCCTTTTGCCCCCGAAATGTGTAGTATTTTCATAAATATTATTCGTTTCTTTGCAAATATAACTTGAATATTACATCCTAAATGCAAAAAACGGAAAATCTCAACGAAGAAGTACACAAAGCCTTCGAAGTCATAAAAAACGGCGGCATCATCCTTTACCCTACTGATACCGTTTGGGGAATTGGCTGTGATGCTACCAATGCGGAAGCAGTGAAAAAAATCTACGCTTTAAAACAACGAGATGATTCAAAAAGCATGATTGTTTTGATGAATGGCGAAAAGATGATGTACAACGTATTCAAACAAATACCCGATGTGGCTTGGGAAATTTGGGATTTATCGGAAAAACCTACCACACTAATTTTAGACAA
>CAMDSN010000088.1 GCA_945907225.1 Flavobacterium psychrophilum
GCAAAGCCCTCAAAAGAGGTTTTTCCTTTGGATAAAATTACCTTTAGAAAAGATCAGATTACCTATTTAATAACGGTTTTAGATATTCCACAAAATCGTGTTGGAGCAAAGTTGGTCGATATCTATCGAAAAGATGAAACCCCTCCGGAAACTTTTGCGCATCTTGAAATGCTTAAACTTTCTAAAGAACATTATCGCAAAACAGGAACGGGAAGGCCTACCAAAAAAGACCGAAGAAATCTAGATGGATTAGATTTAAACACTCAAAGCGAAGAATAACAAGCGTTTGGATAACTTAAACTTCTTTAAGCTACCATATTACGACTCTTTCATTTTCGGGCAAATACATTTTATTTGTTGGTTTTAAATCAAATGCTTTATAAAATTCTGGTAGGTTCATCAATGGTCCGTTTATTCTATAATGTGCCGGTGAATGCACATCAGAAATTATTTGTTTTGCCAGCGCTTCATCATTTGAATGAACCATCCATGCATAGGCGTATGCTAAAAAGTATCTTTGTTCCGGAGTAAAACCGCCTATTTTTTCTTTGCTTTTGAATTGTTTTGTTTTCTTAAAAGCCTCATACCCCATAACTACACCACCTAAGTCGGCAATATTTTCTCCTTGAGTGGCATCACCGTTTACAAACTTGCCTTTTAAGGGTTCAAATTTGTTAAATTGAGTGACGATAGCCTTTGTTTTTTCTATGAACTTCACTTTATCTTCAGCTGTCCACCAATCATTTAAGTTGCCTTTATCATCATATTGACTCCCCTGATCATCAAACCCATGAGTAATTTCATGACCAAAAGTAGATCCCCCAATAATGCCATATAATATAGCATCATCAGGCATTCTTCCTTCAAAACCTGGGACTATTATATTACATGCCGGAACGCAAATTTCATTATTACTCGGATTATAATAGGCGTTATAGGTTTGTGGGTACATTCCCCATTCTGTTCTATCCACAGGATTACCATACTTCTTCACCATATAATTATACTCCCAAATATTGGTGGCCATTATATTTGCACAATATGAATTTCTTTTTATTTCAACGCTCGACAAATCTTTCCATGAATCTGGGTAGCCCACTTTCATCAC
The DNA here is from genome assembly GCA_945907225.1 of Flavobacterium psychrophilum. Taxonomy (GTDB): domain Bacteria; phylum Bacteroidota; class Bacteroidia; order Flavobacteriales; family Flavobacteriaceae; genus Flavobacterium; species Flavobacterium psychrophilum_Q. Next base: position 1,109 of record CAMDSN010000088.1, read on the forward strand.
AATTTTACTTAATTTAAAAAGTGCCTTCTTTTTCGTAGCTTCACTCATCCAATCCAATTTTTTAATGTGTTCAGCATAAACATCCCGAATGTTATTTCCAATTTCCAATAACTTTTCTTTTGACCCTTTTGGCAAATAATCTTTTACATATACCTGTCCTACTAATTCACCCAAGGAACCATCTGTCTCTTCAACAATGGTTTTCCATCTTGGCTTTTGTTCTTTTACCCCACTCATTACCGTCGAATAAAAGTAAAAATTCTGTTTTTCAATCGCTTTATTTAAATAAGATGCATATGAATTTATCAAATCCCATTTCAAATAGGTTTTCCATTCATTCGTGGTATACGTTTTTACCATTTTATCTATGCCTTTGTAAAATTCGGGCTGACCAACAATTACCGAGTCAGCTTTAGCGATGCCAAGACTTTTGAGGACATTCTCCCATTCAATATTTGGAGCTATTGCTTTAAATTGGACTATCGTTAGTTTATTATAATTTTTTACCGGATCTCTAAGCGCTTCAATCTTTCTGCTACTATTTGCTAAATCGGTTTCCAATTTCATAATTGTAATTGCCGCCTTTTTTGCCGCTTCAGGATTCTCTCCAGATAGTAACATAATTTTTTCTAGATGCTTTACATATTCGTTTCTAATTTTAACGGTTTCGGCATCTGTGTTGACATAGTAATCTCTATTACCCATTCCGAGTCCACCTTGAGAAAAAAACAATGCATTCTTTGAACTAATTTTGTCATCTTGACCAACGTAAAATGAAAAAAGTGGGTTTGCTCCAATTGTATGCAAATATCCAATCGTGTTCATTAATGAGGGAATGTCATTAATGCTATTTATTTTAGCCAAGACCTTTGATATGGGTTGTATCCCAACTTTTTCTATGCTAACCGTGTCCATTCCAGAGGCATAAAAATCTCCAATTTTTTGTTCATTACTTCCCTTTACTGCCTCGCTATTTTTTGCTGATTGTTCGCAAATACGCTTAATTTGTGCATTAATAGTATCTCCAATAGTTCTGAAAATACCATTACTACTCTCTGAACTGGGTATAGGATGTTTTTTAAACCATCCGCCATTAGCGTAATAAAAGAAGTCGTCACCCGGATTTACGGTTGTATCCCGATTAGTTACTAAAGGGTCTTCAAATTGCAATTCTTTTTTATTACAGCCTATTAAAAACAAAAGTGATAGAAGGATAATGGCACGGTTGAGTTGAAATATCATACGATTAGTTATATTAATTAATTAATTTAAAAAAAACAAATGTAAAGTTTTAGGATTGATCTCAAATTAATTCACATAAAAAAAGTGTCTCTAATTTGGAGACACTTTTATATAAAAAAACATATAATCAATTATTTTTTCTCTTCCATTTTTTTAGAAGCACAACATCCTTTTTTTTCAGATGATGAACATGATTTTTCAGTTTTAGCCTTAGCCGCTTTCTTATCTTTTTTATCTTGAGCGTTTAAAGAAGTAGCAAACAAAAATGCCACTATTGACATAGATACAATAACTTTTTTCATTGGAATTTATTTAAGGAATTATTATTATTTTTAAATCTGAAATCAAATGTAACTATTATTTTGAATTAAAAAAATACTTTAACATTCGATTTTATAAAAATAACGGAGTTGTAATTAAATCAAAATAATTATACTAATTTTAATAGTACTGCGTTCTATAAATGTAGTAATTTGCACAAGCAGTATAAATAAACAAGTATGGAAACTATAAAAATAATGTGGGTAGATGATGAAATCGATTTACTAAAACCACACATCCTCTTCCTTGAAAAGAAAAATTACAAGGTTACAACTTTCAATAACGGCCGAGATGCCGTAGATGCCTTTGAAGAAGGAAATTTCGATATTGTTTTTTTAGACGAAAATATGCCTGGAATGAGCGGGTTGGAAACACTTTCTGAAATGAAAGAAAAAAAATCAGCTACTCCAATGATTATGATCACAAAAAGTGAAGAAGAGTATATAATGGAAGAAGCCATTGGATCTAAAATTGCCGATTATTTAATTAAACCTGTAAATCCAAATCAAATCCTGCTTAGCCTAAAAAAAAACTTAGACCATTCAAGACTAATTTCTGAAAAAACTACACTTGATTATCAAAGAGAATTTCGGAAAATTTCCATGGAAATGGCAGCAGTTCGTAATTATGAAGATTGGGTTGAACTCTATAAAAAACTTATTTTTTGGGAATTAGAATTAGAGAACATCAATGATCAAAGCATGTTTGAAATTCTAGAAAGTCAAAAAGTAGAAGCCAATGCCCAGTTTAGTAAATTTATAGAACGAAACTATGAAGATTGGTTTGATTCTTCTGGGTCTAACTATAATAAAAAAGAGTCTAAACCAAATAAACCAATTCAATCACATACCCTTTTCCGGGAATTAGTTGTACCTGAACTGGTGAAAAAAGACAACAAAAGCGGCAGCGAATTAGGTAAAACCAAACCAGTCCTATTTATTGTAATTGATAATTTGAGATATGATCAATGGAAGGCAATAGAAGGAGTTATTGGAAACCACTACAAGCTAGAAAAGGAAGTGCCTTATTTTGCCCTATTACCAACAGCTACACAATACGCAAGAAATGCAATTTTTTCGGGCTTATTACCCGTAGAAATGGAGAAACAATTTCCACAGTATTGGAAAAATGATGTGGAAGAAGGAGGTAAAAATTTGTATGAAGCCGAATTTTTAACAGCTCATTTAAAAAGATTGGGATTAAATATCAAACAAGATTATTTTAAGATTACCAATTTGGCTAGCGGTAAAAAGCTAGCGGATAATTTTAAAGGGCTTAAAAATAATGATTTGGTAACTATTGTTTACAACTTCGTTGATATGCTATCACACGCCAAAACTGAAATGGATGTTGTTAAAGAATTAGCCTCCGACGATAAAGCATATAGATCGCTTACGCTTAGTTGGTTTAAGAATTCACCCCTTTTAGATATTATTCAGCAAGCCCAAAAATTAGATTTTAAGTTAATTATAACTACCGACCACGGAACCATAAATGTTAAAAATCCGTCTAAAGTTATTGGAGATAAAAACACAAGTCTAAATTTACGATACAAAACCGGAAAGAGTCTTACCTATGAAGACAAAGAAGTATTTGCCATAAAGAATCCAAGATCAATTGGATTGCCAACCATAAATATGAGTAGTTCTTATATTTTTGCTAAAAATGATTATTTTTTAGCATATGTAAACAATTACAATCATTATGTCAGCTATTATAAAAACACCTACCAACACGGGGGAATTTCACTAGAAGAAATGATTATTCCCTGTTTAATCTTAAATCCTAAATAGAAAGTAACTAGTGAATAGTAATTAGCAAAAAAAAATACTAAATACTAAATACTAATTACTATTCACTAATAACTAACCCGTTGGGTGTAATTAATCAAAATCTTTATTAATAGATTTTTTGCTTGAAATTTATATTCAATTAGAACAAAAATGTCAGTCTGAGCTCCGCCTGTACTGACGAAGGAAGTACAGAAGACATTAAAAAGAATACATTTCGACAAGCTCAATGTGACAATTTAGTATAAATTGGCTATAAAAAATAATTACACCCAACGGGTTAATAACTAATAACTAATTACTCAACTTATGGAAATCCAGTTTTCACTTGACGAAATACATCAAGTTGCACAAAAAATTTTAGCCAAGAAACCCCACAAAGTAATTCTTTTTGAAGGAGCTATGGGTGTAGGAAAAACAACTTTAATTAAAGCCTTAGCTTCAAAATTAGGAGTTAAAGAAACTACTAGCAGTCCAACATTCTCATTAGTAAATGAATATAGTGCGTTACATGATGAAAAAGTTTTTCACTTTGATATGTATCGGTTAAAATCAGAATTAGAAGCACTGGATATGGGAATAGAAGAATATCTATATTCTAATAATTGGTGTTTCATTGAATGGCCCGAAAAAATACCCAATTTACTACCTGAGAATTATTCAACAATTTGTATCACTGAGACAACAGATGGTATCAGAAACTTGAAATTATTTTAATTGCTAATACCTACCCGATTTTACAAGTCTTATTTTACTATTGATTTTTTTTGTAATTTGGGGCAAATTTAGAATTGCTCAGTATGGCCATAACTCCTTTCACCCAGCAACAGCTTTTACCTCAAGAGGAAAAACTAGAAATTTATCGAAATAAAAGTGAACTTTTTATTGGGATTCCTAAAGAAACTTCTTACCAAGAAAAACGAATTTGTTTAACTCCTGATGCCGTAAATTCTCTTACATCACATGGACATAAAGTGATTATTGAATCGGGGGCCGGATTGAGCTCTAGCTACTCCGATGTTGAGTTTAGTGATGCAGGAGCAACCATTACCCAAGATGTAAAAAAAGTTCTGAGTTGCCCCATGATTTTAAAAGTTGAGCCACTAACTATGGAAGAAATAGAAATGGTTGGTATGAACACCGTGGTCATTTCTGCAATTCAGTTAAAAACTAGAAAAAAAGAATATTTTGAAGCGCTTGCTTTAAAAAAAATAACAGCACTTGCCTTCGAATTTATAAAGGATGAAGATGGGTCATATCCGGCAGTAAAATCGTTAAGCGAAATTGCAGGGACCGCCTCTGTTTTGATTGCGGCAGAATTGATGATAAATAATGTATTTGGCAAAGGATTACTACTCGGAAATATAACTGGAGTACCGCCAACTGACATAGTCATTATTGGTGCTGGAACTGTGGGTGAATTTGCTGCCAAAACCGCGTTAGGATTGGGGGCTAGTGTTAAGGTTTTTGATAATTCAATTACTAAATTACGTCGACTTCAAAATAATTTAAATCAAAGAATATTCACTTCAACTATTCAGCAAAAGGCTCTTTTAAAGGCATTACGCAGATGTGATGTTGCCATTGGCGCTATGCGAGGTAAAGAACGTTGCCCGGTTGTTGTAACTGAAACTATGGTAGAGCATATGAAAAAAGGGGCTGTGATTGTGGATGTAAGTATTGATACTGGAGGATGCTTTGAAACTTCAGAAGTAACCACCCATGAAAACCCAACATTTATTAAAAGTAATATTATTCACTATTGTGTTCCAAATATTCCTTCACGCTATTCCAAAACGGCTTCACTATCCATCAGCAACATTATAACTCCCTATCTTATACAAATTGCAGAAGATGGTGGTTTAGAGAGTGCTATTCGATTTAACAAGGGGCTAAAAAATGGTATTTATTTATATCATGGTATCTTAACAAATAAAGCCATTGGCGATTGGTTTAATCTTCCTAACAATGATATTAATTTGATTGTTTTTTAATTTCCGTCTTCGCAGAATACGAGAGCTTGCTCGAACTGAGCGTAGCTAATGACAACGGTATAAAATCAATAATAGTCAGGACCACATGTCTTTTCCGCGCAGGCGGAAATCCATAAACTATAATTAACCCGTTGGGTGAAATTAACCAAAAGTAATGAATAATATCTTTTTTGATTTAAATTTAAGGTCAATTAGAACCCAAATGTCAGTCTGAGCTTGTCGAAGACATTTAAAAAGATGCATTTCGACAGGCTCAATGTGACAATCGATTTAATATTTGCCAGAAAAAATAATTACACCCAACGGGTTATAATTATACATCAAATATATTTTAGTGTTACACAAACATTTGATTACTTTTGCAAAAAATTAATCTATATGAAGTTTTATCAACGTTTTGCCTACTATTTGGTTGGTCTTGTCATTGGCTGCTTTCTTGTTGCAACAGTACTCAGCG
>CAMDSN010000089.1 GCA_945907225.1 Flavobacterium psychrophilum
TAACCGAATCTGTTCCTTTGGGTCCCGATAGATTATCATTTACTTCTCAAGTTGTACCCACAATAACTGGGGGATACAATAATTGTATTGTTGATATGAATGGCGATTTTAAAGATGATATTGTATCCGTAATTAGTAGAACCTCATTAGCTATTTCATACCAACAAAATGACGGCACTTTTACTTCTAACACTTACACAGTGCCAGACACATTTGTACTTCCTTCATGGAGTATTGCTGCTGGAGATTATGACAATAATGGATATAATGACTTAATGTACGGTTCAGGTAGCGGGATCGTGTTTTTAAAAAACAATAGTTCCGGAACTGGTTTTACAACTGATAGAAAAACTCAAAGTTATTTAACACAAAGAACCAATTTTGTTGACATTAATAATGATGGTAAATTGGACGCTTTTGCTTGTGATGATAATGCTCCAAATAGATACTATATAAATGATGGTGTCAATTTAAATCATATTCAGGGTGGTATTGGAGACTTTGAAACGGGAGGAAATTATGCTTCAAATTGGTTTGATTTCGACAATGATGGAGACGTTGATGTCTATATTGCAAAATGTGGCCAAGGCGGCTCAGGTGTTGGTGGAAATATTGATGAGTTTTTCAAAAATAATAACAATGGAACTTTTACAAATATTGCAATTGATGCGAATATGGCAAATCCAGAACAAACCTGGTCGGGGGCTGTTGGAGACTACAACAATGATGGATGGATGGATGTTACAGTTGGTGTAAATTCAAACTCTAATGGAGTTACAAACGTTAAAAAAAATAATGGAGACGGCACATTTACAAGTGTAACTTCTGGATCAGGATATGACACCATAACAAATATAGGAAGAGAATATGTTGCACAAGATTTTGATAATGATGGTTATTTAGATATTTTGGGTTCTGGAAAAAATATAATGTTTGGTGATGGTAATTTCCATTTCACCCCTAATCCAAACAGTTATAATATTTCTGATTATGACAGACCAATTGGTGATTTGAATAATGATGGCTTTTTAGACATTCAAAATGGATCAACAATATTAATAAACAATGGAAATACCAATAAGTGGCTTAATGTTAACCTCCAAGGAATTCAAAGTAATAGAAATGGAATCGGAGCTAGAATTGAAATATATGGAGCTTGGGGTAAACAAATAAGAGATGTGCAAAGCGGGACTGGATTTCAAAACATGAGTTCAATTAACGCGCATTTTGGAATTGGACAAGCTACAACTATAGAAAAAGTAGTTATTAAATGGCCTTCGGGTATTATTGACACTTTAAATAATGTAAATGTCAATCAAAATCTTTTGGTGGTTGAAGGAACAACTTTGGCCATTAACAACTTTACTTCGAGTTTCTTTTCAGTGTATCCGAATCCAGCAAAAGACATAATTACTATTCAACTAAATAATAGCGAATCTGTAATTGAGTCTGCAACAATATACGATCTTACAGGAAAAATAATTACAACAGCCAATGAAATAAATATGCCTATTAGTGTTGAAAAACTTTCTAATGGAACATATATTTTACTAATAAAAGATATAACTGGTAATAAATATGCTCAAAAATTCATTAAAGAGTAAATATAGCAGTCCCCATTTAGTTTAAATATGCCTATCTTTTTTATTATTTTTTAAAAAAATGACATAGTTATCGGTGTTTATTTAAATATCTATGAGAAAAAAATGCATTGTATTATTTATTACTTTTTTATCTTTAGTTTCTTGCTCAGATAAAGACGAACAATACATCGCTGTATCTCCAGTAAAAGTTGATTTAACATTAGTCCCCTATCCTAAACTTTCAGATTATCACTTTTTTGAAGGGGAAATAAAAAATTTAAACCCATCTTTAAATGTCATTCCATACGAACCAGCTTCATCTCTATTTTCTGATTACGCGTTAAAAAAACGCTTTGTATGGTTACCTCAAGGAAAAAAAGCTACGTACACAACAGCTGATAAAATTATAGAATTACCTATCGGAGCTGCTTTGATAAAGTCATTCTACTATACTAATGTACAGCCAGATAATACTACACAAATTATTGAAACACGAATCATGATTAGAAAATCAAATGGCTGGTTATTTGCTGATTATGTGTGGAATGAACAACAAAACGAAGCCTATTTAGATCTAAACGGGAGTAATCAACAGCTTAGTTGGAAAGATGAAACAAATACGATAAGAAGTGTAAACTATAGAATTCCAAACAAGGTACAATGTAATGTGTGCCACAAATACAAAGAAACTATTAATGGTGTTTATTTTGAAAAACAAGAACCTATTGGCATTAAACCACAAAATTTAAACTTCAACTACAATTACGGTTCAGAAATTAAAAATCAATTGGCCAAATGGGTTGAAGTAGGCTATTTAGATAGTAATTTCATATTTCCAACCTCAGCAAATACAATAGTAGATTACAACGATAGTTCAAAACCAATAGAGTTGAGAGTTCGATCTTATTTTGATATAAATTGTTCCCATTGTCATAATACAAATGGCCATTGCGATTATAGACCAATGGAATTTTCATTTAATAAAACGGGGCTCCCCAATGGTGTAGGTCAATCTAATATGGGAGTTTGTGTTCCAACACAAGATTTACAAGAGTTCCCACCTGCTTTGAGCAAAATTATTACACCAGGAAATACAGCAAGATCTATGTTATTTTATCGCTTAAATACTGATAATGAAAATTATAGAATGCCCCTTCATGGGAGAACCATGATTCACCAAGAAGGAATTAATCTTGTAGAAGAATGGATTAATACGCTTTCAACTTGTCAATAACAATATATTTGAATACATTTACAAGTTTTAAATTTCAAAAAAAAATAAAATGAAAAAAATTACACCCCTACTTATCTTTGTTTTTATGATGCAAATTTCAAAAGCGCAGGATAGTTGTAATGCACCAATTTTTATTTCAGCCGGCATGCATTCTACTGGAATAATCAATGGAGAAATGCCATCGCTTTTTTGTGCATCTAATGGTGACATCCCGAAGGCGTATAATCCTGCAGGCGAATGGTATGCATATACCCCAACTCAAAATTACACAGTAACTATAACTACAGACATAACAGCTAATACGCCAAGAAAAGATACTCGTTTTCATGTTTATACAGGTACCTGTGGTGCATTAATTTGTCATGCAGGTGATGATGACGGAGGATCAAACTATTCCTCGATAAGTGTTTTTAATGTAGTAGCAAACACAACTTATTATATTGCTTGGGATAACAGATGGCTAAACACAAATACTAATACTGGATTTTCATTTGAACTTATTGAATCTCCTCTTGTTGTTCCCCCTGTAACCCCCATTACGTATACTTCACAAACGATATCTTCTATTAATAGTTCTTATAATATTTGCGTAGTAGACATGAACGGGGATCAAAAAGACGATATAGTGGGTGTATCATCAAACAATTTACGAGTTCATTATCAAGGAGCAACTCCTGGAACTTTTAACATAAGTGATTATCCTATTTCAGGAGTTAGCTTTCTTCCATCTTGGAGTATGGCCGCAGGAGATTATAATAAAGATGGCTTTAATGATCTTATTTTAGGTGCTGGTAGCGGTCTTTCAATTTTAAGATCAAACAATTCAGGCTCTTCCTATACAGGAATTACACCCGGACAATACATCTTTTGTCAAAGAACTAATTTTGCCGATTTAAATAAAGATGGAAATTTGGACATTTTTTCATGTCATGATGTGGCACCAAATGTATACTATCTGAATGATGGAAATGCAAACCTCACCTATTTCCAATCAAATACAACACCTGGCGCAATGAATTTAAGCTCGGGAGGCGGTAATTACGCCACCTTATTTACTGACTTTGATAATGACGGTGATACAGATGTTTTTATTTCAAAATGCTCTGGGCCACCTTGCCAATTATTTAGGTATGATGGCGGTTCAACCTATACTAATATTTCAAGCCAAGCAGGAATTGACATTACCCCAATTCAAACTTGGTCTTCTGCAATTGGCGATTTTGATAACGATGGCGATATGGATATAATTATTACGGCAAGTGCTGGGTCGCATAAATTTTTTAGAAACAATCTTGACACGACTAATACTGTTGAAGAATCATATTTAAACATAACATCTAGTTCAGGTTGGGATTCAAACAGCTCAACAAATATTGATAATGTTACCTATGATTTTGACAATGATGGATTCCTTGATGTTTTAGGGGGTGGAAATAAAATAATGTTTAATCAACAAAATAATAATTTTGCGGCAGTAAGCTATTCCGGAATTTCAGTTGGTGCCATTGGTGATTTAAATAATGATGGCTTTTTAGATATTCAAAACGGAAGCACCATTAGATATGCTGTCCCAAATTCAAATAACTGGCTAAAAGTTGCCTTACAAGGCATTCAAAGTAATTCAAATGGAATTGGTGCTCGTATAGAAATTTACGGGTCTTGGGGAAAACAAATTAGGGATATAAGGAGTGGTGAAGGATTTAGATATATGAGTTCTTTAAATGCACATTTCGGAATTGGACAAGCTATAACTATTGACCAAGTTATTATAAAATGGCCATCGGGCATAGTAGACACATTTAACAATGTTAATCCAAATCAAATGCTACGTCTAGTTGAAGGCGCAACTTTGAATACAGCTGCATTTAGTAACACTGTGTTCTCTGTTTATCCTAACCCTTCAAAAAATGTAGTCAATCTTCAGTTAAAAGATAATTTAGATATTAATTTAAATTCGGCTACTATTTATGATTTAACAGGTAAAATAGTATTGCAAACCACTGCATTACTTCAACCCATTAATATAGAAAAATTAGCAAACGGAACATACATAATATCGATTACAGATAGCAACAATAAAAATTATGCTCAAAAATTTATCAAAGAGTAGAAATATTTTTTTCCATTATGTAATCATCCATCACGAAACCGTTGCCAATAGCTAAGACAACTTCTTGGATTATTACAAATCCATGCTTTGAATAAAAATGTTGGGCTATGTTATTTTTATTAACGTTAAGTACCAATTTAACTTGTTGTTCCTTTCTAGCTTCTGTGTGAATATAATCAATTAGCAGTTTCCCAATTCCTGTTTTCTGAGAGCCAGATAAAACATAAATTTTATGAATCTTAGTATTTGGTTCATTCTCGTGATTGTATTCAAACGAGGCAAATCCTACAGGAATGTCATCATCATATGCTATAACAAACTGATTATTGTTTACAAGAACTTGCTTTTGCAACGAAGAAACGCTATACATCATTTCCATCATATAATCCAATTGAGCCCGACTCAAGATAGAACCATAAGCTATTGGCCAAACCTCTGCTGCGATAGCTCGAATGCTAGTAAAATTAAAATCTGAATTATTTTGTATGGATATCATTTATTTCGTGATTTCCAGTTTTGCTCGTAAAAAGTTATCCAATCTTGAACTGAAATTTTTGTGGCAAGTTCACCAATTAAATCATATGGGATATCATCCATTTTTTTAAATCGAAAACAACCTTTACCCATATCTATTTTAGATTTTGCATGTTTAGAATACTCGGCAACAAACCAATCTAATAAATTCTTATCGCCATAGATGCCCATGTGATATAGGGAAATTGTATTCTTTTGTAACGCCAAATTAATAAACGGCAAAGGCAACTTTGGTGTACAATGATAACCAGCTGGGTAAATTGAATGGGGAACAACATATCCTAACATACCGTAACTTATGACTTCTTCAAAACCTTTAGGGAGGTTGTTTTTAATAGCTTCTCGGAGCTTTAGCATGGGTGTCTTTCTATCTTCTGATAATTCGGAAAGATATTCCTCAACAGTTGTAGCCTTAGATTGCATAAAATTAAATGTTTTGCCAAAAATAGAAATAAATTGAAAATCTTATTATAAAAAATTACTACAAAAAAATTGAATCTAGATTTAATTTTGAATTCATAGGGCACAGTTAATAAAAATTATATATTTGGGAAACAAAATCAAAAATACAACACAAATAAATGAAAAGAAATAAAATATACGCTCTAGTCTTACTTGCATACACTTCACTTTGTTTTAGTCAAAAAAATTCTGGAATTACTTTAAAAACTTCAGATTATATCAAGGACATATCAACTAATAGTATTGAATCCAATTTAAATGTTATTGCATCCGATGAAATGCAAGGGAGAGATACTGGAAGTGAAGGACAAAAAAAAGCCGGACTCTTTATTATAGATTTTTACAAAAAAAACGGAGTCAGTTTTCCAAAAGGGGCTAAAGATTATTACCAAAAAATACCCTCAGCATTTTTTAATAAAGAGTGGGATATCAACTTACCTAATTCTGAAAATATATGGGCATTTATTGAAGGCTCTGAAAAGCCCGATGAAATAGTCGTATTATCGGCACATTATGACCATGTAGGAATTAAGAATGGTGTAATTTATAATGGGGCTGATGACGATGGATCTGGTACGGTTGCAATAATGGAAATAGCTGCCGCTTTACAAAAAGCAAAAAATGATGGTAACGGACCAAAACGTTCTGTGTTAATTTTGCATGTAACGGGAGAGGAACATGGCTTGCACGGATCTCGGTATTACACAGAAAACCCTTTGTTCCCACTAGTCAAAACAGTTGCTGATGTAAATATTGATATGATTGGTAGACGTGATAACTATCACGAAAAAAACAATAAATATATATATTTGATTGGCTCCAATTATCTTTCAACTGATTTGTACAACCTGTGTGAAAATGTAAATAAGGAAAATAAATTCTTGGAAATAGATTATAAATACAATGATAAAAATGACCCAAATAGATATTACTACAGATCAGATCATTATAA
>CAMDSN010000090.1 GCA_945907225.1 Flavobacterium psychrophilum
GGTAAACTAATCAAAGAAGGTCGTTATTCCTATTTTGAAGTTGGAGAGGGGCCGCCAATAGTCGTTTTACACGGATTAATGGGCGGACTGAGTAATTTCAAAGATGTAGCTAATTATTTTTCAACAAAAGGGTATAAAATAATAATTCCCGAACTCCCTATCTATTCACTAAACATATTAAAAACAAATGTCAAAGCCTTTGCAAAATATGTGAAAGATTTTGTTAACTTCAAGAAACTAGATCGTGTTATTTTATTGGGAAATTCCTTAGGAGGGCACATAGCTTTGTATCATGCTAAAGTTTATCCTGAAAAAGTAGCGGGATTAGTAATAACAGGAAGTTCTGGACTTTACGAGAGTGCGATGGGCGACAGCTACCCTAAACGTGGTGATTATGAGTATATTAAGAAAAAAGCGGAGGCTGTTTTCTTTGATCCTTCCGTTGCTACGAAAGAAATGGTAGATGAAGTATTTTCGGTTGTAAATGACCGAATCAAAGTTATAAAAACACTGACTATTGCCAAAAGTGCCATTCGCCATAACATGGCAAAAGATTTGCCAAAAATGCATATAAAAACTTGTATTATTTGGGGTAAAAATGATTTAGTGACACCTCCTCACGTTGCTGATGAATTTCATAAGTTAATGCCAAATTCCTCTTTGTATTGGATTGACAAATGCGGTCATGCTGCTATGATGGAGCAACCCGCTGAATTCAATCGTTTACTTGATGAATGGCTTAAAGAGGTTCGTTTATAAATGAAAATCAATACTGCTGAATTTATAATTAGTAACTCCGATGTAAGTAAGTGTCCTCTGGAGCGATTACCTGAGTATGCATTTATTGGCAGATCTAATGTTGGAAAATCTTCATTGATTAACATGCTTACTAACCACAAAAATTTAGCAAAAACATCTGGAAAACCTGGGAAAACTCAATTAATTAATCATTTCAAAATTAATTCTAATTGGTTTTTAGTTGACTTACCTGGTTACGGTTATGCAAAAGTATCTAAGCGGACAAAAGAAGTTTTTCAAGAGTTTATAACCGATTATTTTGAAAAAAGAGAGCAATTGATATGTGCATTCGTGTTAATAGACATTCGGCTAGAAGCTCAAAAAATTGATTTAGAATTTATTAACTATTTAGGAGAAATTGAAGTCCCTTTTTGTATCATATTTACCAAAGCTGATAAAATAAGTAGAACTAAAGTTGATTCTCACATTGCTTCCTACAGGAAAGCACTTTTGGCTAATAACTGGGAAGAAATGCCCCAGCATTTTATAACATCTGCAACTGAGAGTACAGGAAGATTGACTGTTTTAGAATATATAGATGGTGTAAATACCGAGGTGTTTAAAAATCAAAATATATTTTAAAAGATTACGATTTGAGTTCCATTTTTTCTGCAAAATAATCACAAAAATCCTTCATCGTATCGGCCATTTTTTCATCTTGAGTAGCTCTCTGAAAAGTGTCTGACATGGCTAATAATGTTTGATGAAAAAATAATTTCATTTCATCTACGGGCATGTCCTTCGTCCACAAATCTATTCTGAGGGTCTCCTGAGTTTTACTATCCCAAACTGAAAGCATTATGGCCTTGGCCTCCTCCTGATCAACTGCTCCATCTTGGGCAGTCCAAGCTAATTTCTCGGGAATGCGGTTTTCGTCTAATTGAACAATTATTTTTATTTCTGATGTTTTTGAATTACTCATCCGTTTTCTTTGGTTTATATTTAGATTTTTCAAATATTTCAGTCGGATCCATTTTAAGTAATTCGGTTAAGGGAACCTCGTTCTTTTGCATAAATGACCTAACAATCTGCCAGCCGATCCATTGCCCAACTCGACCCGGAGATTCATTATCTATTTCTAAATAAAATTTAGAAAAAGGTCCAATGTTAATGAATCGGCTAGCTAATTTTGACTCTGTGCTAAACAAGAGTTCTTTTTCTATAAAATAACGCCAAACATAACTTTCGTTTTCTTGACACCATGTAATTTGTTCAGGCAGATAACCCATTTTTTCTGCATCGTTATGGTTGGGTAATAATTGGTCTTTCAAATACAATTGTTTCCCATAATAAATCATTTCTGAAAGTAATGTTCGCTCAGTTGCAGGTCGGATTAGATTTAAAGAAAAACTTGTCACTACATCTGGCAAGATTTGCCGCTCTTCAAAATTTTGCTCAATATATGATGGAAATTCATAAAATTTATGTTTGTCTCCTAAATACAATTCTAGTGAAATTAGAAGTTTATCGTTAGCGTAAATTACTTTATTGGTGTAATCCATATCAGCAATAACAGTGTAAACCTTTGGCTCAATCACTTTTGGAAAAAAATACTTAATGTGCTTGAACAAATCTTCAAGTTCTTTTTCTTGTTTTCCAAAATCGGAATATTTTTTTTCAACTTCTTGATACAATTCGCGCCAAAGTGGATTCTCAATTTTTCCTACCCAAACACTATCTGGAACTCCCTTTGGAAAGAAAAAAGGATATTCTTCTTTGAGTTCATTTAATTTCTCTGGCTGAGTTTCAAAAAAAGCCTTTTCAAAGCGGTAAATTTGAAGATTCAATTCCATTTTTTCTACTTCTTTTTCTACTTTAGACTTCTTAGTACATGAGTTAAAGGAAATTAATACAAACATTAGTATGAATAGGTGTTTTTTCATATTCAAAATTAAAAGATAATTAAATTACTTGAGAGACATCTGTTTTTTTTTACCTTTGCAAATATACATTTCCCTTTTTTATAATTTTAAAAACCTATGGCAAAAAAAAGCACTATTAATGTAGAAGAAGTAACTTCTTTCATCGTAAATTGGCTTAAAGAATACGCAATTAAGTCAAATGTTAATGGTTTTGTTGTTGGAATTTCGGGAGGTATAGACTCGGCCGTGACATCTAGTTTGTGTGCAAAAACTGGACTAACCACCTTATGTGTTGAGATGCCAATTCATCAAGATAGTAAGCAAGTCAATCGCGGGAGAGAACATATTGAAAAATTAAAAAAAAATTATCCAAACGTAAAAAATGAGATTGCTGATTTGACAGTTCTATTTGAAACATTTAAAAATGAAGTTCCAGTTTGTAACGAAACAGACCGATTAAATTTAACATTAGCAAATACCAGATCTAGATTTCGAATGACAACTTTATACTATTTTGCAGGAATACATGGTTTGCTGGTTGCTGGCACAGGAAATAAAGTGGAGGATTTTGGTGTTGGTTTTTATACAAAATATGGAGATGGAGGGGTAGATTTAAGTCCAATAGCCGATTTAATGAAAAGTGATGTTTATGCTTTGGGCCGTTATCTTGAGATTCCAGAATCCGTTCAAATTGCAGCTCCTACAGACGGATTGTTTGGAGATTCAAGAACCGATGAAGAACAAATTGGAGCAAGCTACGATGAGTTAGAATGGGCAATGCTTTATACTGAAAAGCACCCCGTTGCAGAAAATTTAAAAGAACGAGAAAAAGAAGTGTTGAAAATTTATAAAAGATTAAATTCTATTAATAAACACAAAATGAATCCAATACCCGTTTGTGAAATTCCAAATTTTTTGAAATAAACTTTTATTTTAATTTAATATTTTTTAAGTTTACAATTATTTCTAATTAACATCAAAATTATGATTAACGTTTGTGTAGCTGACAATTTTCCAGTTGTTCATTTTGGAATTAAAGCCTATTTCAAAGATCACTCAGAAATTAATATCATCTCTAATGTTGGAAACTTTTTTATGGTTCCGGATGCATTACGAAATAAAGAAATTGATGTGCTAGTTATAGATCTTGAGTTAGAAGGTTTGAAAAGTATTTATGAACTAAAATCAATAATAAAAAATTTCCCTAAAACTAAAGTTGTTGTTTTTAGTAGTCTATCTGAACATATATATGCCCCAAATGCAATTAAAGCAGGTTGCGCTGGCTATGTTCATAAATCATCTAAACTAGAAAATTTAGGGATTTCAATTGTGAAAATAAATCAAGGTCAAATCATCTTAAATGACGAAATCAAGAAAAACTTAGCTTTAATTGCGAAACAAAACAAAACAGAACGTTTGTACCGAAAACTTTCTAATAGAGAGATTGAAGTGTTGCGTTTTTTAAGTGATGGGAAAAAAAATAATGAAATAGCGCGTCTTTTAGCACTAAATGAAAAAACCATTAGCACCTACAAACTCCGTTTATTAACGAAACTAAATGTAACTAACTTAGTAGATTTAGTTAACAAAGCTAAGACCCTAGAAATAGTATAGCAGTAGCCAAAATTATCCGATTTTTTTAGAGATATGCAGTCCGGATTCGTCCTATTTTATTGGTTAAGCTGACTTTAAGCTTGTTATAATCATTAATTGTTGATTTTAACTCTTCCAAATTGTTTTCATCCTCACTGTTATAATCTTGCATCAAATCTAAAATGAGTTTATTGATTAAATATTCTCGTAACGAAATGATTGTTTCACTTACATATTGACTTACGTTTTGATGCTTAGATTTAACATATATGTGTTTTGTTTCCCAGTTGTGAAGCGACTCTTTTTCTTCTAACATCAAAATATCAGTAACTATTTTTGAATGCTCTTCTGATAATTGCATCACATATTGATCAACGTTTAACGAATCATCTTGATTGTAGAAAAGAATCAAATCATTATAAATACTTTTAAAAACTGGATTAGCCAATTCTACTTCGTCCTCTTGCAAGCTCAAATAAATACGTTGGTGAACTTTAATAGTAATAGTTTCTTTTTCTTCAATAATTTCTCCTGCTTCATTAGTCTTCAAAATAAAATCATCAAATTCGGCAACTTGAGATCCATACATTAATAAAATCTCAATTATCTTTTTTTCCAATTCATAGACAACATTTACTTTTTCATGTTGTATTGAGGGTTCATTCTTAACAATCTCAAATGCTTTCTGTTCTTGTTTTTGTCTCTTCCCGGCTTCAGCTATATCTTTTTGAAGGAGCTGAGCTAAAGTATTAACCAAAACCTGTTCAGAAATATCCATAATCTTTGAACACTCTTGGATATAAATTTCCCTTTTTATTCTATCGGGTATCTTGGAAATACTAACCACCATATCCCGAATTAAGTCAGCTTTCTTGATCGGGTCGTTATTGGCTTCAACCATTAAAAGCGAAGCTTTGAACTGTATAAAATCCTTGGCGTTATTTTCTAAATGAAATACTAAATCATCATAAGAATTTTTTCTTGCAAAACTATCTGGATCTTCACCGTCAGGAAACGTGCAGACTTTTACATTCATCCCTTCTTCGAGAATCAAATCAATTCCACGAATAGAGGCGCGCAACCCTGCAGCATCGCCATCAAATAGCACAGTGACATTTTTGGTTAATCTATTTATTAACCGAATCTGATCAGGTGTTAATGCAGTTCCCGAAGAGGCTACCACATTTTCAATTCCGGCTTGATGCATTTGAATTACATCTGTATACCCTTCAACCAAATAACAATTGTTTTGTTTGGCAATAGCTTGTTTAGCGTGAAAAATTCCATAGAGGACTTTGCTTTTATGGTATATTTCGCTCTCGGGAGAATTGAGATATTTTGCTGCTTTTTTATCATTAG
Source organism: Flavobacterium psychrophilum (assembly GCA_945907225.1). Classification (GTDB taxonomy): domain Bacteria; phylum Bacteroidota; class Bacteroidia; order Flavobacteriales; family Flavobacteriaceae; genus Flavobacterium; species Flavobacterium psychrophilum_Q. Next base: position 5,613 of record CAMDSN010000090.1, read on the forward strand.
TCAAAATTCTACCTCCAAATCCTAAATTTCTTCCCGACAAACTCTGAATCGGAAACATCACTCTCCCTTTAAAACGGTCAAAATGTTTACCATCTTCTCTAGTAATGGTCAATCCAACTTTCTCTAAAAATTCTAATTGATACCCTTTTGCTAAAGCTTCTTTGGTAAAAGCATCCCAAGTTTCAGGTGAATAGCCCAAACCAAATTTGGCGATGGTTTCATTTGTAAATCCCCTTTCTTTAAAATAGGTTAACCCAATGGCTTTTCCTTCTTCAGAATTTAAAAGTGTGTCATTAAAATAGGTTTTGGCAAATTCGGAAACCAAGTACATGCTTTCCTTTTCATTGGCTTCTATTTTATCTTCTTGAGAAGTTTCGGTTTCTTCTATTTCGATGTTGTATTTATTGGCCAAAAAACGAATCGCTTCCGGATAGGTGAAATGCTCATGCTCCATCAAGAAAGTCACTACACTTCCGCCTTTTCCAGAGCTGAAATCTTTCCAAATCTGTTTCACAGGAGAAACCATGAACGACGGAGAACGTTCATCCGAAAATGGACTCAATCCTTTATAATTACTACCAGCACGTTTTAGTTGAACAAAGTCACCTATGACTTCTTCCACTCGTGCGGTTTCAAAAACTTTATCTATGGTTTCGCGGGTAATCAAAATTTTGATTTAAAATTTAAAAGTTTAAAGTTACAAATATATTGTATAGTAAAAAACCTTTTGCAACTTCGAAGAAGATAGAACTTTATAGCGCATAATGTTAATTAAAATAAAGCTTATAACAAAGATGTAAAATTATTTTTTCCTTTCAATAACATAATTAACAATTAGGGAAAGTGAATCTCTGTACTCCGATTGTGGAAACTGATTTAATATTAATAGGGCCTCTTGCTGAAAAGCAACCATTTTTTGTTCGGCATAAGTTAATCCGTTTTTTTCTTTTACAAACAGGATAACTTCCTTAATGCGCTTTTTATCTTTATTGTGATTTTTAATTGAATTGATGCACCAACTTTTTTCTTTATCGGAACAATTATTCAGAGCATAAATTAAGGGCAAGGTCATTTTTTGCTCCTTTATATCTATTCCGGTTGGTTTACCTATGGCATCATCGGTATAATCAAACAAATCATCTTTAATTTGGAATGCCATTCCGATGAGTTCTCCAAATTTCCTCATGGCCTCTACCTTATCTTCATCTTCAGAAACAGATTTTGCGCCAAGCGCGCAACATGAAGCAATTAAGGTAGCCGT
>CAMDSN010000091.1 GCA_945907225.1 Flavobacterium psychrophilum
TCATCTTCTAAAAGTGATGTGGCATAAACCACAGTTTCCAGAGCCGAATGTGTTTTCAAATAATAATACGAATCCTTAACAATACGAAGCAATGCCTGCTGTTTGGCAACCTTTGTTTCATGATTGGTTGATGATTCAGAGAAAAATCCGCCGTGAATAATAATTTTCATTTTTATTAATTGAGTAATTATTGCAAACTTTAAACTAAGAACAACCCAAGTTTTAAACGTATTGTGACGATTTAATAGTCATCTTGAAAGTAGTCAAATCAAAAGTATCATTAATGCTCATCACATGGGTTACCAGATGATTAATTGATATAGGTTGACCTAGTTCCACTTGTGTTAAGTTAGTATCTTTTATTTCTCTTCCATCAACCAGAATTACCAATCCTGAACCAATAGCTTCCATCATAGTGTTATTCGTAATCAATAGACCGGTGTCTTCTCCAAGTCCGATTCCAAGAACTTTTGGGTTACCAACAACCGCTTGAAATAATCTTCCAATTCTTCCGCGCTGAACGAAATGCGTATCAATTACTACCCCATCTATAAGTCCCAGCCCACTTGTTATTTTCACTTCTCCTTTGAGTAAAGCTTCCGAACTACTACCCTGATAAATCATGTTATTTGAAGCAGCAGCGGCTCCTGCAGATGTTCCTGCGTAAACAAAGTCTTCGTTGTGATACTTATCTAATAAAATATCATGAAAAGTAGTTCCGCCCAAAATTGAGGTTAAACGGAGCTGATCTCCACCTGTAAACATAACGACGTCAGCTGCAAGTAATCGTTTCAATACTTCCTGATCCATAGCTTGTTCACGGCGTTCTATATTTAAAATATCAACGTTATCAGCGCCTAAATAATGAAGGGCCTTCACATACTCGGGTCCAATCTCTCTCGGGATTTTTGATGCCGTTGTAATAACCTCTATTCTAGAATTGGCTTTATACTTAGATTCGTCAATTATTCTTTTTAAAATTCCAGCTTCAAAAAAATTCAAATTCTTTGATGCATTTTTATCCAAGTCGGTTTCGGTAAAGCTACCTTTGTCAACAGCACCGCCTATTATTATTAGTTTTCCTTGTATTTTCATAAAAGTAAAAATAATAAAATATTAAGATCTACCATTCCTTTTTCAAGTTTTTTAAAAGCATTTATTAACGTACTTATCAATAAAAAAAAACAGTATACAGTTACAGAAAAATTGGGTTTAAAAGTCCTAATTTATATTATATTTGCGAATACAACTAACACATAAATTGTTGTTAACACAATGGAAATGAATCTTACTCGCATTAATAAATTTCTTTCGGAAGCCGGATTTTGTTCGCGACGAGAAGCTGATAAATTATTGGAAGAGGGTCGAATTACAATTAATGGTATCATTCCTGAAATGGGCACTAAAGTTTCTTATGAAGATGAAGTTAGAGTTGACGGGAAATTAGTTAGAGAAAAAAGAGAAAAACCAATATACTTGGCATTCAACAAGCCCGTAGGAATTGAATGCACTACAAATCAAAATGTTCGGGATAACATTGTTGACTATATTAATTATCCAAAGCGTATTTTTCCAATTGGGAGATTAGACAAGGCAAGTGAAGGCCTAATTTTCATGACTGATGATGGTGATATTGTTAATAAAATACTACGAGCAAGAAACAATCACGAAAAAGAGTATGTTGTAACAGTTGATAAACCCATTACCGATAAATTTATTCAAAAAATGAGTAATGGAATTCCAATTTTAGACACAATTACTAGGAAATGTGACGTGCAACAAATGAGTCAATTTAATTTTAAAATTATTTTAACACAGGGACTAAATAGACAAATTAGAAGGATGTGCGAATACCTTGACTATGAGGTAAAGGCGCTTAAAAGAACCAGAATAATCAATATTTCACTTGATGTACATATTGGGAGATATAGAGAATTAACTCCAGATGAGATTAGCCAGTTAAACAAACTAATTGAACCTTCTATGAAAACTGAAGAAGCAAGTCTGCCAAAATCAAATAAAAGTTTAAAATTTGAAAATTTAGACCCTAAAAATAAAAGAACTCCTAATTCCTAATGTGACTATGCTAAAAACAGCTTTAATAATAGCCCTTGGCGGTGGTTTAGGAAGCACACTCCGTTACTTTACCTCTATTTTTGTTTCAAAATATTGGTCGAGTAATTTTCCATTAGCCACATTTATTGTCAATAGTATAGGATGCCTATTAATTGGTTTTATCATAGGTTTACTTGAAAAAAATCAGCTTTCAGACAGTCGTTTAAAATGGTTTTTAGTTACCGGAATTTGTGGCGGCTTAACGACTTTTTCTGCCTTTGGAATGGAGAATTATAATTTGTTCCAAAACAACAATTCTTTATTAGCTTTTGTGTATATAGCAATGAGTATTGTCATCGGTTTATTGGCTATTTGGTTTGGTATTTTCCTCTCAAAATAAAACTTAAAATCTCCTTAAACTGTACAAAGTATATTTCATTTTTTAGTACATTCGCCAACAATGAAAAAAGAAGATATTTTAGCAATTCAAAATTTATTGGCTTCACCGAAAAATGTTGCCATTATTCCGCATAGAAGTCCTGATGGAGACGCTATGGGATCAACATTAGCTTTATTCCATTTTCTTAAAAAATTAAACCACAAACCCGTTGTTATTTCTCCAAATGAAATTCCAAACTATTTGAATTGGCTCCCGTCATCTGACACAGTATTAGTTTATGAAAAAGACAAAGAACTTTGTGGCGAAAAGATTTTACAGGCAGATTTGGTATTCACATTAGATTTTAATGCTTTACATAGAACTGGCGAAATGGAACAAGTCTTAAGTCAGGTGAGCAACCCAATAATTATGGTTGACCACCATCAAAAGCCTGATTCTTATGCAACGATAACTTATTCAGACACTTCATTTGGTTCTACTTGCGAAATGATATTTAATCTCATCGCTTTTTTAGATCAGAAAGAACAACTAGATAAAACAATAGCAACCTGTATTTATTGCGGAATAACAACAGATTCCGGTTCGTTCCGATATCCATCCACAACCAGTAAAACTCATAAAATAGTAGCTGAATTACTCGACTTAGGAATTGACAATAGTGAAATTCACAACTTGTTGTTTGATAACAATTCGGCTGAGAGATTACAACTTATTGGGAGATCGCTTCAAAACATAAAAGTTTTTCCACAGTATAAAACCTCATATATAACAATTTCTCAACAAGAACTTGATACGTTTGGTTACGAAAAAGGAGATACTGAAGGAATTGTAAACTATGGATTAACTATCAAAGGGATAAATTTTACAGCCATTTTTATTGAACATTCAGATGAAAATATCATTAAAATTTCTTTTCGATCGCAAGGATCTTTTGATGTAAATGCCTTTGCTAGAGAGCATTTTTGCGGCGGCGGACATATAAATGCAGCAGGCGGAAAATCCTATGACACTTTAAAAGCTACCACGGATAAGTTTGAGAAATTAATATCTAAAATAACAATTTAAAAACATGCAAAAGCTATTAAAAATAATGTTCCTTTTTGTGTTATTTATAATTTTACAAAGTTGCAAACAGCAACAAGCTAGAATGCCAATTTCTCGTTCGTCAGGAACATTCATGAAAGAATCTGTAGAACGAAATAAAAAAATAATTGCAGGTGAAGAACGAATAATCGATTCTATAATTAAATCAAATCCAAAAATAAAATATTATGCTTCAAAAAAAGGGTATTGGTATCATTATCAAATTAGAAATGAAAAAGATACCATCACTCCTAAACGTGGCGATATTGCGCAATTTGATTATGAAATCATGGATATAAAAGGCAATGTACTTTATTCTGAAGTAGAATTGCGCCCTCAAACATATGCTGTTGATAAAGAAAATATAATGATGGGATTAAGAGACGGAATTAAATTAATGCATAAAAAAGAAAAAGTTACCTTTTTATTTCCTTCCCATTTAGCTTTCGGATATCGTGGTGATTTAAAATTGATTCAAACCAATCAACCCATCATTTGCAATGTAACTTTAAATGGATTTGGCAAGGAAGAAACAAAAAAACAAAATTAAAATGAGTAAAACGGTTTATATTTTTTTAGCCTTAATGTTTGGCATTCTTAGTTCTTGTCAAGACAAATATAAAGACTTAGGTGATGGGTTGTTTGCGGAAATTGAAACGTCAAAAGGAACTGTTATTGTAAAACTAGATTATAAAAAGACTCCTCAAACTGTTGCAAATTTTGTTACGTTGGCGGAAGGAACAAATGAATTTGTAACTAAAGAGTTTAGAGGCAAACCTTACTTTGACGGTTTAAAATTTCACCGTGTAATTTCAATTATGAATGGTGACGATGAGGATTTTATGATTCAAACTGGCGATCCACTCGGAAATGGATCAGGTGATGCAGGATATAAGTTTAATGATGAAATTACCGACTTAAAACATGACGAACCAGGAGTTTTGTCTATGGCTAATTCGGGGCCAAATTCTAATAGCAGTCAATTTTTCATAACCTTAGCGCCAACTAAATGGCTTGACGGTTTGCATACTGCATTTGGAAAAGTTGTTGGAGATGGTATGACCGTAGTGAAAAAAATTATTCAAGATGACTACATCAAGAAAATTAAAATTATTAGAAACGGAGCAGCAGTTAAAAAATTTGATGCCATAAAAGTATTTTCAGATTCTTTTAGAAATTTGATAGAGAACCAAAAAAACCAACTAGCCCTTGAAGCCGAAAAAAAACGTCAATATTTTGAAAAATTTCAATTGGTTTTAAATAAAAAAATGGACTATTTTAATGGTTTAAAGACCAAAGCAACTAAAACACCCTCCGGATTAGAATTCTTAATTATTGAAAAAGGAAGCGGCATTCAACCCAAACAAGGAGAAAATGTTCGTATTAGTTATTCAGGATATTTGGAAGACGGAACATTGTTTGACACCAGTAATCCAGAAATTGCGAAAGAATTTGGGGTATTCGATGAGGAAAGAGGTGCACAAAATGGCTACTCTGAAATACCATTTCAAATTGGAAGTAGCGGAATGATATCTGGATTTTTAGAGGGTTTAACAAAATTAAAAATGGGAGATAAAGCAGTTATCTTTATCCCTTTTAATTTGGGATATGGAGAAAGAGGCGCCGGAAATGTTATTCCACCAAATGCAAACTTAATCTTTGAAATAGAATTAAAAAAATAATTGATAATTGATAATTGATAATTGATAATTGATAATTGATAATTGATAATTGATAATTGATAATTGATAAATAATAATAAATAACAAATAATAAGCAATAAATCATGAGTAAAATTAAATTCAACCTCCTAATTATGATGTGTTTTGGAATATTCTATTCCACAGCTCAAACCAAATCGAAACAAACTACTAATAAAGCTTCGACCTCTGCAAAATCAAATACCGTAAAAACAAACTCAAATGAAGGATTGTTTGCGGAGATGACAACCTCGAAAGGAAAAATTGTAATTCAATTAGAATATCAAAAAACACCCATTACGGTTGCCAATTTTATTTCACTTGCAGAAGGAACAAACAAGTATGTAAAAAATGAAAACCTTATCGGGAAGCCATTTTTTAACGGACTAAAATTTCACAGGGTAATTGCCGATTTTATGATACAAGGTGGTGATCCTCAAGGGAATGGTTCAGGAGGACCAGGTTATTCTTTTAAAGATGAAATCACCGATGCTAAATTTGACAAAGCTGGAATCCTTGCTATGGCCAACTCAGGGCCAAGTACTAACGGATCTCAATTTTTTATTACACATAAAGAGACATCATGGTTAACAGGAAAACATACTATTTTTGGTTATGTGATTTCAGGGCAAGATGTGGTAAATAAAATCGCTCAAGATGATTTAATTATGGAAGTAGTAATTGTTAGAAAAGGTGATGAAGCTAAGAAATTTGATGCTGCAACAATTTTTGGTGATTATATGGACAACAAGGCTATTGAAGAAGAAAAAGAAGCAATGTTGAGAGCGCAGGCATCACAAATCGCTTTAAAAGAATTTGAAAGTGGAAAAACAACAGCTAGTGGTTTAAAATATATTGTATTAGTGGAAGGTACAGGGGCTAGTCCGGTAGCAACTAGTAATGTGAAAGTACATTACACTGGTACATTCCTTGACGGTAAGGTATTTGACAGCAGCGTACAGCGTGGTGAACCTATTGATTTTCCATTAAATCAAGTAATCCCAGGATGGACAGAAGGTGTTCAATTAATGAAGGAAGGTGCAAAATATAAATTTTACATCCCTTACAAATTAGCTTATGGAGAAAGAGCTATGGGCCCAATTCCAGCGAAAAGTGATTTAATTTTTGAAGTAGAATTATTAAAAATAAATCAATAAAGAAGTATTTATACTATTGATAAAAAAAGCCCCGCGGGGCTTTTTTTTATTCTTTTTTCTTCATAAAAATATAATAAACAGGAACTCCTAATGCTACAATAAACAAACCTAAACTTGTATTTCGAGTATCATAAATAACCAAATCGACACAAATAAGACCTGTGATAACCATATACAATATGGGAACAAAAGGATAACCAAAAGCTTTATATGGTCGATCTGCATTGGGTTCTTTCTTTCTAAGAATGAATAAACCTCCAATTGTTAGAATATAAAACAACAAAGACGCAAAAGTAGCGTAAGCCAATAAATCGCCATATCGACCAGTCAAACATAAGA
>CAMDSN010000092.1 GCA_945907225.1 Flavobacterium psychrophilum
CGGCTTTGAAATTATTAGGAGTTCCTGTTCTTAATAAAGTGGGTGATGATTTTCATATTGAAATAGAAAATTGGTTGAATGGCACTATTCAATATCCAAAAATTGAAGCAAATGACATTGCAAAAACATTACAGTTTTTGTTTGATACATATAATGATTAATTAAAAAGCCATCAATCGATGGCTTTTTAATTTATAGGTTATGGCTATTTTCAGGAACGTCGTCTTCCATATTTAGCATACTCCATAATTTGTCTTTCAACTCCGAAAGCCCTTGCTGTGCAACGGATGAAATGAACATATAGGGCGTTCCTGCAAAATCTTTATCCAACTGGGTTTTCAACTCTGCCTTGAGTTCGTCGTCCAACATATCGCATTTTGAAATCACAACAAGGCGTTCTTTATCCAACATTTCAGGGTTGTATTTTGTCAATTCATTTACCAAAATATCATATTCGTCTTTGATATTTGGGGTGTCAACGGGAACCAAAAACAGCAAAGTGGAATTTCTTTCAATATGACGCAAAAAATAATGACCAAGACCTTTTCCCTCAGCAGCTCCCTCTATAATCCCTGGAATATCGGCCATGATAAAAGACTTGAATTCACGATAGGCAACTATTCCTAAATTAGGTTTTAATGTTGTGAAAGGGTAATCGGCAATTTTTGGCTTGGCCGATGTTAAAACAGACAATAACGTGGACTTTCCTGCATTAGGAAAACCAACTAAACCAACATCTGCCAAAACTTTCAACTCCAAGACAACATCCAATTCTTCCGGAGGCATCCCGGGTTGCGCATAACGAGGTGTTTGATTGGTAGAACTTCTAAAATTCCAGTTTCCTAATCCACCTTTTCCACCTTTGGCCAATATTCGTTCTTCGCCATTTTCGGTAATTTCAAACAAGATTTCATCCGTTTCTTTGTCGCGAACTACAGTTCCCAGCGGTACTTCAATCGTAATATCCTCCCCGTCATGTCCTGTGCTTCTTGAACTTCCACCATCACCTCCATGACCCGCTTTGACATGACGGGCAAACTTGAGATGAAACAACGTCCAAAGACCTTTATTACCTTTTAAAATTACATGTCCTCCACGACCCCCATCTCCTCCATCTGGCCCCCCTTTTTCAATAAATTTTTCACGGTGTAAATGGGATGATCCTTTCCCTCCCTTTCCCGAAGAAACATATATTTTAACATAATCTACAAAGTTGCCTTCTGTCATAGTAATTTTAGATTGTAGAATTTTAGATGTTTTGATTTAGCGTATCTAAAACTATTATTCGCGCTTAATTTTATTGTAACTTATTAAAAAGAATTGGTTGTTATTCTATTGTTAAAATGAAGTACAACTTAAAAAAAGTAACACATTTTTCTTTTTTAGGAATTCAAAATAGCTAGGCCATTATTTAATAATCTATTATAAACTATCAAAAACCTTTTCTAATCTTTCGGTTACTTCCTGAATAGTTCCTATTCCGTCAACTTTATGAAATTTACCTTGAGCTTCGTAGAAATTCATTAAAGGCAACGTTTTTAGATTGTATTCATCATACCGATTTCTAATTTTTGCTTCATCTTGATCATCAGGACGCCCTGATGTTTTACCTCGCTCTAATAACCTCTGAATTAATATTGTGTCATCAGCTTCTAAAGCAACAGTTGCTGTAATGTTTTGATTTTTTGATTCCAAAAAGGAATCCAAAGCTGCTGCTTGTGCTAAAGTTCTTGGAAAACCATCAAATAAAAACCCCGCTGATTGTGGATTTTTGTCTACTTCACTTTGCAACATTTGAATTGTTAGTTCGTCGGGTACTAAATCGCCATTATCCATGTAGGTTTTGGCTAATGCTCCTAAATCGGTATTATTTTTAATATTATATCTAAATATATCACCTGTTGAAAGATGAGTTAGATTGTATTTTTCTTTTAAAAATTCAGCTTGAGTGCCTTTTCCCGCGCCAGGTTTTCCGAAAAGAACGATGTTAATCATTTATTAAATTAATTTAAAGATTTAAAAATTGAAGGATTCAAAAGACTTTTTTTTTAAAATTTTAATCTTTGAATCTTATAATTATTCTATTGTGCTAATTGATATACGTCGGCCAAATTTCTTCCTAATCCATCATAATCTAAACCGTAACCAACGATAAATTTATTTGGAATTCGAATTCCTACATAATCAATTTTGATATCTTTTTTATACGCTTCGGGCTTAAAAAATAACGTGGCTATTTTTAAATGTTTCACTTTTTTTTGCTTAAAAATGGCTTTCAACTCTTCGACTGTTTTTCCCGTATCTACAATATCTTCTACTATAACTACTGTTCGCCCTTCAAGATCTTGATTTAAGCCTATTAAGTGTTTTACTTCATTTGTAGAAGTGGTTCCTTCGTAGGAAGCCATTTTCACAAAACTGACTTCACACATGCCGCGATACTGCTTCATTAAATCAGACAAGACCATGAAAGAACCGTTCAAAACACCAATAAAAACTGGCACTACATCAAAAAAATCATCATCCATTTGTTTAGCCATATTCTTGATTGCAAAATCAATTTCATCAGAAGAAATAAATGGCTCAAAAGTTTTGTCGTGAAGGTGTATCATTTGTGGATGCTTATAAAAATAAAGTTGCGAAATTACGAAGTAATAACTATTTAGTACTAAGTATTTTGACTTTTTTATAAAATTACAATTATATTTGTTTACGTTTTTAAAATATATAAGCTTATAAATAAAACTATTTATACATGGCATCACTAAATCAAAATACAGCTATTCTTGGAAACAAAAATGCAAAACATTTATTGAGGCGAGCTACTTTTAAATATAACAAAAATTTAATCAATCAATTTTCTGCATTAACACCACAACAAGCCTTAGATTTATTGACTGCAAACAACCCATTAACACTGGATTTGCCATTTGATCCCAACGGAGATGGTTATTGGACAGAGTCTACTGCATTATCCTCTACATTTAATGGACAAGCACGAAAAGTAATATATGTTAGCGGTTGGTGGTGGTATAATGCTATAAACGATGCAACTTTAAAATACAAGCTAACTCATTTTCTTTCTACCCGTTTTACAGTTGAAAAAGGAAATTCTACGGGTACTTCAACTGATTTTTATGATTATATCAGGTTGCTTTTGTTCTACTCCTATGGAAATTACAAAACTTTAGCAAAGAAAATGACCCTTTGTAATTCGATGCTTCTATATTTAAATAACAACTCAAATAACGCTAATTCACCCAATGAAAATTACGCTCGTGAATTTTTAGAGTTATTTACAATAGGTAAAGGAGAACAAATAGCTCCAGGAGATTATACCAACTACACCGAAGCTGATATTGTTCAAACAGCTAAAGTTTTAACAGGATTTAAACGAAAAGCTGACCGAACAATTATTGACGCAACAACCGGAATTCCAAAAGGACAAAATAGTATTGGGCAACATAATACCGGAACAAAAAATTTTAGTGCTGCTTTTTCAAATACCATAATAAACGGAGCCGCTGATGCAGCTTCAATGGATATTGAACTCGACACTTATGTGGATATGGTCTTTAATCAAATGGCTACCGCTAAGAATATCTGCAGAAAAATGTATATCTATTTTGTGAAAGGTGCCATAACTCAAGGAGTAGAAACCGATATCATTACACCTCTTGCACAAGATTTATATAGTAACGGCTACGAGATACTTCCGGTTTTGAGAAGGTTATTAGAAAGTCAACATTTTTATGATATGGATGATTCCAATGCTATTGATGAAACTATTGGAGCAATTATTAAATCTCCTCTGCAACAAATCTCAGAAATTTGCACCTATTTGCAAGCAACAATTCCAGATCCGACACTAAATGCAACATTCTTTTACGACACTTTTTATAGAAATTTCGTCCATGACACTTATTTTTTAGGAAGCAACATGCCTTTATTTGGTCCCGATAATGTGGCTGGACATCTTGCTTATTATCAAGACCCATCTTATGACAAAAATTGGATTTCATCTTCTACACTAATTGCAAGATATCGCATGGGAGAATCTTTATTAGATGGCTTCAACAGAATTCGTGGAAATAATAACATAGCCGGAAAAATTTATATTTCAGATGTAATAAAAAATGGTGGTTTAATTTCGGATGCTTCTGATCCATTTGTTTTAACAACTGAATTATGTAATGCGCTATTTGGACAAGAACCTGATGTTGACAGAATAAATTATTTTATGAATTCTTTTTTACTTCAGGGATTAGCAGACTATTACTGGACAGGTGCCTGGAACACTTTTGTCTCATCAAATACTAATGCTGTTGTAGAGCCTCGTCTGAAATTATTGTTAACCAAAATCTTAAGTGCTCCAGAATCTCAAGTTTTTTAACAACAAGCCTAATGAAAAGAAGAAACTTTATAAAATTAACTTCAACAGCAAGTGCATTAAGTCTTTTACCGACTGAGGTTTTTGCATTGTTCAATTCAGCCGGATTGAAAACATGCCCCAATGTAAACGCTAAAAAAATTGTGTTAATTCAACTTTCTGGTGCTAATGATGGATTGAATACTGTTGTGCCTATTAATCAATACGACACTTATGCCGCTTTGCGACCAAACATAAAATTAAATAACGTAGGAGGAAGTAACGGAATAATTAATTTAGACTCTACTCTTCCGATTGAAAACCAAGTTGGGCTTCACCCGTCTCTGACAGGTTTTAAAAACTTATATGACAACGGTTTGATGCGTTTAATTCAAGGTGTTGGTTACCCAGTACAAGATAAATCACATTTCAAATCAACCGATTTGTGGTTAACTGGTGGTGATGGAACTCCGGCAAATAACGTTTTGGAAAGTGGTTGGGTTGGTCGTTTTTTAGAAAATTATTTTGCCAATTTTTTAACTGCCAATTTCCCTCTTGGAATTCAATTAGGTAGTAGTGAAAACTCTTTAGGATTTCACGGCGAAGTAGAACACGGCATGTCATTGAATATTAACGGTCAAGATCCAACAGGGTTTTACTCAATAGTAAATGGGTTGGGTGGAATTGCTCCCACAACAATACCAAATTCTGAATATGGTGATTTAATTCAATATATTCTAAATAATGACACTTCAACCAATACATATGCTCAAACTATTTCAGCAGCCTTTAGTGCTGGTTCAAATTCTGTAACCTATCCAAATACTAGTTTATCTAATCAGTTAAAAAGTGTTGCGAAATTTATTTCCGGTGGGTTAGAAACTAAAGTTTATTTGGTAAAAATTGGTGGTTTTGACACGCATAACTTACAAGTGGCATCAAATACTACATCTCATACTGGAAACCATGCCGATTTATTAACCCAAGTTTCTGAAGCTGTAACCAATTTCATAACCGATTTAAATAATCAAAATATTGGTGATGATGTGCTTGCTGTAACTTTTTCAGAATTTGGCAGAAAAGCTGGTGAAAATGGTAATCTAGGTACCGATCATGGCGAGATTGCACCCATGTTTGTTTTTGGAAGTTCATTAAATGCTGGGATATCAGGTACAAATATTAATTTGAGCGAGGCGATTGCTGGAAATAATTTTCAAGTACAAACGGTACAACACGATTACAGAAGAGTATTTAGCACAATTCTCCAAGATTGGTTTGGTGTCAGTAATCCAACTTTAGATTTAACTTTTTATGATCATACGAACAATATCGGGTTTACTGGAAATAAAATTAATAGCTTAATTAACTCTCAAAACAGTGTTCCTCCATCCTGTTATAATGATGTTTTATTAAGTACCGAGTCATTTAACTTTACTAACGACCTTATAGTTTATCCAAACCCAAGCGCAGATACAGTTACTGTAAGCTCAACTTCAACCATTAATGACATTTCTATTTTCACCATTGATGGCAAACTAATTGGTGTATATAGAAATCCGTTAACAAGTAATACTTTCATAATTAACGTCCAAAATCTATCTATTGGATTATATAGTTTTAAAATAAATACCGTTAATGGCAGCATCAGTAAAAAAGTTGTTATTAGAAGATAAACTTTTCTACAAATGAATTCTGAATTTCAAATCTGTTTGCTGTAAAAGATATTTTAAGAAAAATCAATAACTAAAATTATCAATTATCAATTGTCCATTATCAATTGAATAGTATCTTTGTCCAAACACAACTACGAATGAACTATTTCTCATCTAATTTTAAATTGGGAATTCTTGGTGGCGGACAATTAGGCAAAATGCTATTAGCCGAAACCCGGAAATTTGATATTCAAACTTATGTTTTGGATCCAAGCAAAGAAGCACCATCTCAATTTGGAGCCACTCATTTTTTTATTGGGGATTTAATGGATTTTGATGCCGTTTATGATTTTGGTAAAAAAGTAGATCTTTTAACGATCGAGATTGAGAACGTTAATCTTGACGCCTTAGACAAACTAGAAACCGATGGGCTGAAAGTTTTCCCATCACCTAAGACTTTGCGATTGATACAAAACAAAGGAAATCAAAAAGATTTTTATGTTGCAAATAATATTCCAACTTCACCTCATCATCGATTCGAAAATATTCAAAATCTAAAATCTAAAATCGTTAATCAACAATCTAAAATCCAACTGCCTTGCGTTTGGAAAAGTGCTCAGTTTGGTTATGACGGCAATGGTGTGAAAATTCTAAAACAAGCTCGCGATTTGGAATTATTACCAGATGGAGAATGTTTGATAGAAGAACTGGT
>CAMDSN010000093.1 GCA_945907225.1 Flavobacterium psychrophilum
AGTTCTAAAATTTCATTTTGAATACTTAGCCCTTTATCTTTCAAGTACCACATTTGAAGCGCTGCTTTAGCTTTTTCATCAATCATTCCGAATTCCTTTTTGTAATCCAACATAAATTGGTTGGCGCCAATTGGTCTTGGCCCATAATCCCCCAAAACTTCTAAAGTGTTTTTATCCAAAATAATCAACTTTGGTATTGACTTAGTTCCATTGGTTAAAAAAAGATTCGTCAAATCATCGTTTTCATCGCGAAAAACAATTTTTAAATCTATTTTTTCAGAGAGTTCCGCCATTTTATATATGACCGGGAGAATCTGCGCTGCATCTCCACACCAACCTTCAGAAATGACTAACCAAATATAATCGCCTTTTATTTGATTTAATTTTTGAATGATTTCGGTTGAAATTTTTACTGTTTTTTCTAAACGATTCATTCTGGCTTCGTTCAGTTCACTGTAATGTGTCAATGCTTCCGATTGTTCTTTTCCTGTTGATTTCCCTTCTTTTAGTAAGTCCTTGATTTGATTTCTATAGCCAACATAACTATGACTTTGCGAAAGGCTATTTTCTGTAATGGATTTCATAACTGCTTTTTGATACCGCGAAGTTACAAAACACTCTAGTTAAAAAAACATGACAATTGTTTGGTAACATTCTTTTTGTCAAATACTATAAAAAAAGAGAATATGTTTATATTTGCAACATCTGAACTAAATCTCACAAAAGAGATTCTGAACTAAATTCAGAATAAATGACTCGAGCCCGATAGGGCGACAGCATTGCACCGATAAAAAACAATATTAAAGAGCAATGAAATACAAAAGAATTCTTCTAAAACTGAGTGGCGAAGCTTTAATGGGTGAAAGGGCATATGGCATTGATCCTAAACGACTTGATGAATATGCTGATGAGATTAAAGAAATCCACAAGAAAGGTGTAGAAATTGCAATAGTTATTGGAGGCGGAAATATATTTCGAGGCATTGCAGGAGCAAGTAATGGGATGGATAGAGTACAAGGAGATTATATGGGAATGTTGGCAACGGTAATTAACGGCATGGCATTACAAGGCGCTTTGGAAGATAAAGGAATGCTAACACGTTTACAAACTGCTCTTAAAATTGAAGCAATTGCGGAACCCTATATTAAGAGACGAGCTGTTAGACATTTGGAAAAAGGGAGAATCGTGATTTTTGGAGCAGGAACTGGAAACCCATATTTCACAACAGATACCGCGGCAGTGCTCCGAGGTATAGAAGTTAACGCAGATGTTATTTTAAAAGGAACTCGTGTTGATGGTATTTACGATTCTGATCCAGAAAAAAATTCCAACGCCATAAAATTTGAAAGTATCACTTTTGAAGATGTGATTAAAAAAGGATTAAACGTTATGGATTCTACAGCCTTTACCTTAAGTCAAGAAAATAGTTTGCCAATTGTAGTTTTTGACATGAATACGAAAGGAAATCTTTTAAAAATTTGCGAGGGTGAAAATATTGGAACTACAGTAAAAATATAATTCATTTATTGTTATTTATAAAAATACAATCACAAATAAGTTAAAATGGAAGAAATTGATTTTATTTTAGACAGTACCAGAGAATCTATGGAAGGTTCTATAGTACATTTAGAAAAAGAATTTTTAAACATCCGTGCCGGAAAAGCATCCCCTCAGATGCTAGGCAGTGTTTTTGTTGATTATTATGGCTCTCAAACGCCACTAAGTCAGGTGTCTAATGTTAGTGTCCCCGATGCAAGAACTATTTCGATACAACCTTATGAAAAAAGTATGCTGCAACCCATTGAGAAAGCAATCATGTTGGCGAACTTAGGTTTTAATCCGATGAATAATGGGGATATGATTATTATTAGTGTCCCTGCATTAACCGAAGAAAGAAGAAGAGATCTTGTAAAACAAGCCAAAGGAGAAGCCGAGGATGCAAAAATTAGCATTAGAAACGCGCGCAAGGATGCAAATACGGATATTAAAAAATTAGAAAAAGAAGGAACTTCTGAGGATATTTGTAAAAGTGCAGAAGATGATATCCAAAAACTAACCGATGCCTTCATTCGAAAAGTGGATGAAACCTTAAGTATAAAAGAAGCAGAAATTATGAAAGTATAATTTTTTGCCTTCCAAATATAATCCGTCTAATCTATCTAGGCGGATTTTTTTATTTCTATTTTTGTCATTAACATTGAGCCAAATCTCAACTAATGAAGCAATTTATCTTTCTGTTTCTATTATTTCCTTTGTTGCTCAAAGCACAATTTCAAGTCAACGGTGTTGTAAAAGACCTCGATACCAAAAAGCCCCTTCCCTTTGCAAGTCTAAAAACTAATATTGGCTTTTTTGCAGTTACAGATGTAGACGGTAAATTTAGTTTTAATGCTAGTTTACAAACTGAAACGTTGACATTTCAATATATTGGTTATCTGCAAAAAACAATTTCAATAAATGAAGGGAATAAAAATAGCACAATATATCTTTCTCCAAAAATAGACGCATTAAAAGAGGTGGTTATTTATAATGACGCAACGGCAAAAAATATTATTAATAAAGTTATAGCACTTAAAGAACAAAATGACCCCAAAAAGAAGTTGAGCAGTTTTCAATTTAAATCCTACAACAAGTTGCTTGTTACAGCAAATCCAGATTCGATTATTGGGAAAATTGACACCACATTTATCTCTAAAAGTGGGAAAGTCAAAATTGATTCTTCAGATTTTAAATTCAAAAAAATTATCAGCAAACAACATTTGTTTTTGACTGAAAAAGTATCCCTGTTTCAATATGACAAACCCCATTTAAAAGAAACTATAATCGGGGCTAAAATGGCTGGTTTTAAGGAACCAATATATGAAATATTAGGGTTTAATTTGCAATCATTTTCTATTTATGACAATAACTATGAACTTTTTGAAACCAAATACCAAAGTCCTATTTCGAGGCTTGCTGCCAAAGAATATCGATATAAAATTATAGATACAATAGCCATTGAGAGCAGACCAACTATTATTATTTACTTCAATAATAAAACCAGCACTAATGGTCTTGAGGGATTGCTTTATATAGATGCTGAAAATTTTGCAATAGCAAAAGCAGTAATGCGCATTCGAGGGGTTTTGGACATTAGCGGCATTCACGAATTTACTTATTTACCAAAAGAAAACATTTGGTTTCCAATTCAAAAAAACTTTAAAATTTTAAAAGGCAAAAGTAAAGAACCAACTACTATTTTGGGTGGACGAATAAAATTTTCGGGGGAGGATGACGAAAGTGATAACAAAAAAGCAGCTTCCGATTTTACCTATTTTTCATCAGATGTGCGGGTATATGATTTGGAAATAAATTCCCCATTAAAGATTAAAAAATCATCAGTTACAATTGAAGCTACAGAAAACGCTAATAAACGTGATGATGCTTTTTGGGCCACTAACCGAAATGATCCTTTGGACTCTCGAAGTGAAAGAACTTACCATGTGTTGGATAGCATAGGAAACAAAGAGAAAATAGACCGAAAAATTAAATTTGGACGAAAAATAATCAATGGTTACATCCCCTTTGGACCTGTTGATGTTGATTTACGTTATATTTTAAGTTATAATAATTTTGAAGGATTTCGTTTGGGAATTGGGGGTGTTACAAACGATATTTTTTCAAAAATAATTAGAATTGAGGGATACTATGGTTTTGGACTAAAAGACGAAACCATCAAATATAATTTTGGAGCGGCATTTCGAGTTGGTAATTTTTCTAATACATGGATTGGTGGAACTTATACAGACGACATACGTGAAATTGCTAGTACCAGTTTTGCTATTGATAAGCGCGTTTTTAAACTTTATGACAATAGACCAATAAACTTGAGTACCTTTTATAATTATAGGAACTGGCGCGGCTACATTGAAACTAAAGTTATTCCAAAAACAGAGAGTATTTGGCAAGTTACTCATAGTGATATAATCCCTCTTTTTAATTATACATTCAATTATTTGGGACAGTCTTATAATGCGTTTAGTAGTACAACCGGAATCGTCTCTCTTCAGTGTAACCCATTTAGTGATTACATGCAAACGCTGAATGGGAAAATTGAATTCGAAAAAAGATATCCCAGGTTTACATTTCAGTTTACAAAATCTTTACCCAAATTCTTAGCAAATGATTTTGACTTTGGAAAAATTGATGCCCGTATTGAGTATGAGAAAAAATATTTAGATGGTCAAAAATCGTCCGTTTTATTACAAGGAGGATATTCTTTTGGAGCGCTCCCTTTAACACATTTATATAATTCATCACCAAATAATTTAACCAAAGACAATATTTTAGAGAGAATAACAATTGCAGGTAAAAACAGTTTTGAAACGATGTATTTTAATGAATTCTTTTCTAGTGAATATGTAATGCTCCATATAAAACATGGCTTAAAGAGATTCAAAATTATCAAAAAAATTAAACCTTCGATTTTTTTGGTTACTCGAATGGCGTGGGGAAATATGAAAAATTTGGATAGACATAATGGAATCGAATTTAAAACACTTAATAAAGGTTTTTTTGAATCAGGGTTAGAAATTAATCAAATATATAAAGGCTTTGGATTTACAGGTTTTTATCGTTATGGCCCAAATCAATTACCACGGTTTGACGATAACTTAGCAGTCAAATTAAGTTTTATTTTTGATATCGGTTTTTAATAATACCAAAAAGCATTAATAAAGTATTTTGATTAATTACACCCAAAGGGTTAACAATGTATTTTTTATTATCACTAAAGTTCTATAAAAAAAGAAGCTGTCAAAATTGACAGCTTCTAATTTATATAAGAATTAAAATAAATTATCTCTTAATTAACTTTCTAACAATTGTTTCATTATTAGATTCGTTAACCAATCTAACAAAATAAATACCTGAACCTAAAGATGTGATATCTTCGTTAATTGTATTTAATCCTTGATTTAATTCGATTTTATTAGTTTTAACAACTGATCCGTTCATAGAATAAATTGTAACTAAAACCTCTGAACTAATACTTGAAGTCAAATCAATGTTAAAGTTATCCGATGTTGGATTTGGATAAATTTGTGAGGCATCTAAAGACACTAAATCACTAGCCATTCTAACACCTGGACAAGCTGTTCTTGTTAATAATGAAGATGACTTAAGCACACTTGATACACTACATGCATTAGTTGCTAATACTTTCAATACAGCTCCTGTTGCTAATGTACCTGGAAACGTAACAACTAATGTGCTTGTTCCTTGTCCACTTACTATTTGAGCTCCTGATGGAGGCGTCCATGTGTAAGACACTGCGCCAAGTACTGCTGAAGCTGTAAATGTGTACTCAGTACAAATATCTACTGCTGTTGGTCCTGAGATTGTTGTTATAGCTCCCATTGCTTTTGATACTACAAATAATTTCGCAGCAGATGATCCACATGGGTTATTTGCTACAATACTAATGTTTACAATAGCAGTTGAATAAAGAACTGTAAAGGCCAAGTTAGATGTTGTAATAACATTACTTGTTGTATTACTTGCATTATCCGCAGAAGTAACTACAGATCCTACTGGTCCTGTAATTGTATACGTTTGCGCATTAGCACCCGCTGCAAATGAATAGTTGTATGATGTACCAGAACAAAGTCCTGCTACTTGTCCTACCAAAGCCGCTGGAGCAACTGCTCCTGATGTTCTAGCTACTGCTAATGTAGCCGCAGTTAATGACGTACCAACTCCATTTGAAGCTGTCACAGTCACATTTCCTGCTGTAAAGTCACCCGCATATGATACTGTAATAGAATTTCCTGTAGCAGTTCCTTCGATTAAAGCCCCCTGTGGAACTGTCCATGTATAACCATTTGCTAAGGCTAATGCCACTGGAGCTACTGAATAAATAGCTGTAGCATTTGTTCCTGCAATACTACAAACGTTAGCACGTGTAGTAGTTATAGCTCCTGGTACAGCCGGAACTGCCGTAACTAGTTTTAACAACTTAGCTGTAGAAGAAGTAGGTGGAGTAACCGTTGAAGCTGAATTATCAGTCACAGACGAACCAACATTGTTTACTGCTATTACACCAAAGTAGACCGACCCAGCAGCTGGATTAATACCGTTAAACTTAACAAAGATTTCCGGATTAGTACTAGTACTAGTATTATCAGATGTCAAACCACCTAAATCAGTTACCCTAGTAACACATGCTGGCAATTCCCATGTAAAAGAATTCGCCAAAGTAGTGGTAGGAACTGTTGCAGATAATCTGTAGGTTCCTCCTTGTCCAATCAATTTACTGATTATTGTTATAGGGGTAGTATTCGCTCCATTGTTCAAAGCTAAAGCTGTTGGTGCAGCAGGAACTGCCGTAACTAATTTTAATAACTTAGCAGTTGAAGAAGTAGCTGGTACTGCGGCTGAATTATTAGTCACAGACGGACCAACATTGTTTACTGCTATCACACCAAAGTAGATCGACCCAGCAACTGGATTTTCGCTACCATTAAATCTAACAAAGATTTCCGGATTAGTACTAGTACTAGTATTATCAGATGTCAAACCACCTAAATCAGTTACCCTAGTAACACATGCTGGCAATTCCCATGTAAAACGATTTGCTATTGTAGTGGCAGGAACTG
>CAMDSN010000094.1 GCA_945907225.1 Flavobacterium psychrophilum
CCCAGTTTAGAAACCGATATTGCTCTTACAAATATATCGCTCGACTTGTTTGGGCAAGTTCGTAGCTATTATCAATATATAGCCAAATTACAAGGCGGAGATGCTACTGAAGACACGATTGCTTTTCTACGTTTAGAGCGTGAATATAAAAATGTATTACTTGTAGAACAACCTAATACTGATTTTGGCTATACGATCACAAGACAATTTTTATTTGATATTTTTCATTTAGCCCTCTTAGAAGAATTACAAAATAGTAAGGATGAAATGTTGTCGGCCATAGCCAAAAAGAGCATAAAAGAAGTGATGTATCACTGCCGATTTTCAACAGATTGGATTAAACGTTTAGGCGACGGAACAGAAGAAAGCCATAAAAGAATGCAAACTGCCTTCAATGATTTATGGATTTACACCGATGAATTATTTTATAAAACCGATGCAGATAAGGCAATGGTTAAAGACGGAATTGGGGTGGACGTTTCGCTTTTAAAAACAAAATATTATAACAAAATAGCCGCTGTTTTAGATGAAGCGACATTACAAATACCAAAAGTGGAATATTTTCAAAAAGGAGGTAAAAATGGTATACATAGTGAATATATGGGTTACATTTTAACAGAAATGCAATTCATGCAACGTACCTATCCCAATATGGTTTGGTAATAAGTTTATATGAACCAACTGCCAATTGATATAGATCTTTTTACTATTTTGGAATCGGTTTCTGATCCTGAGATACCCGTCTTGTCAATCGTAGATATGGGAGTAGTACGTTCGGCTAAATTAGTTAATGGTATTGTTGAGGTTAAGATAACACCAACCTATAGTGGTTGTCCTGCTACAGATGTAATGGGAGATGATATAATAAAAGCATTTGAAATAAATGGGATAAAAGCCAAAGTTGAGTTGATACTTTCACCGGCGTGGACAACCGATTGGATTACCAATCGTGGTAGAATAGCACTCGAAAATTATGGCATCGCTGCCCCTTTATCAGCTGAATCTGATAAAGAGGCGTTGTTGGGAAATAAAAAGCTAGTAAAATGCCCGCAGTGTAAATCATTAGACACCAAATTAATAAGTCAGTTTGGATCTACTGCATGTAAGGCATTGTTTAAATGTGAAGCTTGTTTGGAACCTTTTGATTATTTCAAATGTTTAAAATAAGCCTTTTATAAAACTAATAAATAATCTATGAATAGTTCTTCGATAACATTAAAAATTGAACATCAAGTTGCTTGGATTACACTAAATCGACCTGAAGTTTTCAACAGTTTTAATAGAGAAATGGCATTGTTACTTCAAGATAAACTAGACTTTTGTAATGATGATGATGCCATAAGGGCCATTGTAATAACAGGAAACGGAAAAGCTTTTTGTGCGGGTCAAGATCTAAAAGAGGTAACTTCTCCGGAATTAAACCCAGGATTTAAAAAAATATTGGAGGAACATTATAATCCGATCATACTGAAGATAAGATCAATCGAAAAACCTATTATAGCAGCTGTTAATGGTGTTGCTGCTGGTGCTGGAGCAAATATTGCCCTTGCCTGTGATATTGTTGTTGCCACGGAACAAGCTACTTTTATTCAGGCTTTTAGTAAAATTGGCCTCGTGCCCGATAGCGGTGGTACTTTTTTTCTTCCTCGGCTAATAGGGTTTCAGAAAGCCAGTGCGCTAATGATGTTAGGAGATAAAATTACAGCCACACAAGCTTTTAACTTAGGCATGATCTATAAAGAATTCCCAACTGCAATTTTTGAAGATGAAGTCCATAATTTAGCGATAACTTTAGCCAAAATGCCAACAAAAGCAATTGGATTAACAAAAAAATTACTCAATCAATCGATGAGTAATTCTTTAGAAGATCAATTAAAACTTGAAAGTGCTATTCAAATTCAAGCAAGCGCTTCAAACGATTATGATGAAGGTGTAACGGCATTTGTTGAAAAAAGGAAACCCGAATTTAATGGAAATTAATTAATTGAATTAAAATTTGATTTTTATAACCAGCAACTAAAAAGAAAATGAGTGCCAAAGCAAGTGTATCAATCCTAAATTACGTCTCTTCAATCATTAATTAAATAAGATGAACGAAAAAAATCAAAAATCAGCGAACGTTATCCAACAACCATTACTAAATGTTGCTATAATTGGTAGCGGAACTATGGGAAGCGGCATAGCACAGGTGGCAGCCACCGCGGGCTGTGAGGTTCGAATTTATGACACTAACCATGACGCCTTATCTAAAAGTAAGATGGATTTAGAGACAACTTTAACTAGGCTCGTTGAGAAAAATAAAATTGATTCAAAAGAAAAATACAGAATACTTAATAACATAAAACATGTTGCTACTTTGGCAGAATTGTCTCACTCGGATTTGGTTGTTGAGGCAATTATTGAAAATGCCGAAGTTAAAAGAAAGTTGTTTTCAGAACTTGAAAATTATGTGTCGCCAGAAACCATATTAGCAACGAATACATCATCTTTATCCATTGCTTATATCGCGGCATCTTGCCAGAAACCCGATCGAGTTATTGGGATACATTTTTTTAATCCAGCCCCAATAATGCAATTAGTTGAGATTATTCCGGCTATACAAACAAGTAAATTTGTTTTAGAATCTACATTAAATGCGATCTCAAGTTGGAACAAGGTTACTGTGGAAGTGAAGGATACCCCCGGTTTTATTGTTAATCGGGTAGCCCGGCCCTATTACAGCGAGAGTTTGAGAATTTATGAGGAAGGCATCGCCGATTTTGCAACTATTGACTGGAGTTTAAAAACGTTAGGAGGTTTTAGAATGGGGCCATTTGAACTCATGGATATGATAGGAAATGATGTTAATTACACCGTCACTGAAACGGTATTTACTGCTTTTTATTTCGATCCAAGATTTAAACCATCATTTACTCAAAAAAGATTACTTGAAGCCGGTTTTTTTGGAAGAAAAGTAGGAAGAGGATTTTATGATTACAGTAAAGAATTACCAATTCCAACAGAAAATAATACAATCGCAAAAGGCATCTTTGAACGCGTAATTGTTATGCTTATAAATGAAGCTGCCGATGCCTTGTTTTTAAATATTGCTTCAGCAAAAGATATTGAAAAAGCTATGACAAAAGGAGTGAATTACCCAAAAGGGTTGTTGCAATGGGCAGACGATTTAGGCCTTAAATGGTGTGTTGAAACCTTAGATATTTTATATGACGAGTACCGTGAAGACAGATACCGTTGTAGTCCTATTTTAAGAAGAATGAGTAAAGAAAACAAAACTTTTTTCAAGTAATGACGCCGAAAGAAATTGTAAATAAAATGTTTGAAAACGATCCTTTTAGTAAATGGCTGGGCATTACCATTAATTCTGTTGAGGCGGGTAGTTGTTCGCTTTCGATGACAATCAGAAAGGAAATGTTAAATGGATTTGGAATTGCTCATGGAGGGATTACTTTTTCATTAGCAGATAGCGCCTTAGCTTTTGCTTCTAATTCCAATGGAAAGCAATCAGTGAGTATAAATACTTCAATTAATCATATCGAGAAATTAATCGAAGGGGATATAATTACAGCTATTGCAAAGCAAGAGGTGTTAAAAAATAAATTTGGCTTTTACAACGTAGAAATTAAAAAAGAAAATCAAGTTGTAGCCCTTTTTAAAGGAACTGTATTTCGCAGTGAAAACGATTGGTTATTATAATATTTATAAAAAATGGAAGCATACATTATAGACGGAGTAAGAACTCCAATAGGAAATTATCAAGGGTCATTATCTGAAGTCCGACCTGATGATTTAGGCGCTTTAGTTATTAAATCAATTATTGATAAAAATCCAAATATTCCAATTGATGCTTATGATGATGTAATTTTAGGTTGTGCTAATCAAGCGGGTGAAGATAATAGGAATATTGCGCGCATGTCATCTCTTCTTGCCGGCCTTCCCTATTCTGTTCCAGGAGAAACTGTAAATCGATTATGTAGTTCGGGTTTGTCGGCAATAATTCATGCGAATAGAGCAATAAAAGCAGGCGACGGACATATTTTTATTGCTGGTGGTGTAGAGAATATGACGCGAGGCCCCTTGGTCGTGTCTAAACCTTCTGCTGCCTTTGGAACCGATTCTAAAATGTATGATTCTAGTTTTGGATGGCGTTTTATAAATCCAAAAATGCTTGCATTATACGGAACTGATGCCATGGGTGAAACAGCTGAGAATTTAGTAGATAAATATGCAATTTCGCGAGAAGATCAAGATGCTTTTGCCTGGCATAGTCAACAAAAAGCCACGGCAGCTCAATTGTCAGGAAGATTATCCAAAGAGATTGTTTCGGTTGAAATCCCAAAACGAAAATCACCCTCTTATCTTTTTTCTAATGATGAATTTATTAAACCAAACACTTCTTTGGAAGGGTTGTCTAAATTACGTCCCGCATTCAGAAAAGAGGGAAGTGTAACGGCAGGAAATTCGTCCGGATTAAATGACGGCGCTGTCGCTACAATAATAGCATCGCATCAAGCAATTGAAAAGTATAATTTAAATCCAATGGCACGAATCATAAGTTCTGCGGTAGTTGGCGTTGAACCCAAATTTATGGGCATCGGACCTGTTGAGGCAACAAAAAAAGCATTAGCAAAAGCAGGATTAACATTAAATCAAATGGATATTATCGAATTAAATGAAGCTTTCGCAGCGCAAAGTATAGCCTGTTTGAGAGAATTGGGCCTAAAAGATAATGATGAAAGGGTAAATCCAAATGGTGGGGCAATTGCTATTGGTCACCCATTAGGAGCAACCGGTGCAAGATTAACATATAGCGCGGCTCTTGAGTTGCACATCACCCAAAAAAAATATGCATTGATCACCATGTGTATTGGGGTGGGTCAAGGATATGCAGCAATTATTGAACGTGTTTAAATCCTTGTGAACTGATTTTGGTTCGCGGTTAAAAGTAAAAAAATGAACAAAACACAACATTATGTTCTTGGCAATTGGACCACTCCAAGAGGAGAGGGGCAACCAACGTATGATGCAGTAACTGGAGAATTTATTGCCGAAACTTCAGTTGAGGGATTAGATATCCCAGCTATTCTTCATTATGGGAGGGTTAAAGGCGGTGAAAAACTTCGAAAGATGACTTTCCAAGAACGTGGAAACATGATCAAAAGTTTGGCTTTATATTTAACAAAGCGAAAAGAAGCTTTTTATGAATTGAGTTATAAAACAGGTGCTACAAAAGTGGATAGCTGGATTGATATTGAGGGTGGTTTTGGCAATCTTTTTGCCAATGCATCTCTTCGAAAATTATTTCCCAATCTACCTTATCATGTTGAGGGTGACCCAATAGATTTATCAAAAGGAGGCCGCTTTATGGCCCATCATATTTTAGTGCCCAAAAAAGGAGTTGCAATTCACATTAATGCATTCAATTTTCCAATTTGGGGAATGCTTGAAAAATGTGCTGTAAATTGGATGGCCGGAATGCCAGCTGTAGTTTTACCTGCACCAGTTACTGCCTATTTAACAGAGGCGGTAGTTCGCGAAATAATAGCTTCTACTATTTTACCTGAAGGCGCACTACAATTAGTTTGTGGTACGGCCAAAAACATATTTGACACGGTTGAAAGTCAAGATGTTATTACTTTCACAGGATCGGCAGCAACAGGTAGATTGTTAAAGTCGCATCCAAGAATTATTGAAGAAGCCGTGCCTTTTACTATGGAAGCAGACAGCCTAAACGCCTCTATTTTAGGGGAAGATGCCGGTCCAGGAACTCCCGAATTTGATTTATTTATTGCACAGGCGCGTTCGGAAATTACGGTAAAAGCAGGGCAAAAATGCACCGCTATTCGAAGAATGATAGTGCCAGAAAATTTAATTGATGAGGTGCAATCGGCTCTCTCAAAATCATTAGAAAAAGTTACTATAGGCGATCCAAGATTGAAAGAAGTTCGCATGGGAGCTCTAGTCAGCAATGACCAATTGGCAGTTTTAAAAACGCGTGTTTCAGAATTAGCAAAATCCGCACAAATTGTATACGGAGATTTTGAAAAATTGAATTTAATTGGTGCCGATACAAAAGGGGCTTTTACAAGTCCATTCTTACTCAGGGAAAATAACCCATTTGAAAATAAAATGGTACACGAAATAGAAGCTTTCGGACCTGTTTCTACAATTATGCCCTATAAAAATTTGGAGGAAGCCATTGCTTTAGCTGAAATGGGTAAAGGGTCTCTAGTTTCTTCTATTGTAACTAATTCAGATGCCATTGCCAAAGAGTATGTAATCAATGCGGCTTCTCATCACGGAAGAATTTTAGTTTTGAATCGTGAGAATGCGAAGCAAAGTACGGGTCATGGTTCTCCATTACCTTTATTAGTTCACGGTGGTCCAGGTCGCGCCGGGGGTGGTGAAGAAATGGGTGGCTTGCGCGGAATTAAACACTATATGCAGCGTTGTGCAATTCAAGGATCGCCAACAACACTAACAGAGGTTACCGGAATTTACCAACCAAATTCTAAATATATAGAGGCCTCACAACACCCTTTTCAATATCATTGGGAAGATATTCATCCCGGAATGTCAATAAAAACAAATAAACGAACCATAACGGATGCTGATATTATAAACTTTGCAAAT